>JAHKAT010000167.1 GCA_018825925.1 Bacteroidota bacterium
AACATTCGTCTTTTTTGTTAGCCATGATTTTTTCAAATCCATACATACTGCTATGGTTGAAGTACCGAATTCTTCTGAAGCCTCTTTAATAAAATTTGGATTTACTACTGCCGCTGAACCGATGATTACTTTTTCAGCTCCATTTGCTATAATATTTTGGATGTCCTTTAAAGTTTTAATTCCACCTCCAACACCGAAAGGCATGTTCGCCTCCTCTCCAATCGATTTCACCAAGTCTAAAGAAACCAATCTATTTTTCTTACTAGCTTGAATATCTAAGAAAATCAGTTCATCAGCTTTCAAATCATTGAAAATTTTGACCGCATTTAAAGGGTCACCAATGTAGCGGTGATTTTTGAATTGTTTGGATTTAACCAGACCCTCATCTTTAAGCAACAAAACGGGTATTACACGAGGTCTGAACATTTATAAGGAGATAAAATTTTTGAAAAGCTGCTCGCCTTGATCGTGGCTTTTTTCTGGATGATACTGAACACCATATATATTCTCATGTTCAATGGCCGAACAAAAGTTTTCTTCATAGTTGGTTGTATTCAGTACATTTTCAGGATTCTCACAAACATATTTGTACGAATGCACAAAATAAAACTCTTCCTGGTCTTTTATACCCAACATCAATTTGCTAAGCTTTTCAATTTTGATGGTATTCCAGCCAATTTGAGGGATTTTGAATCTACTTGCCTCTGTCAACTTTAATTTCTCAACTGTTCCTGAAATCCAATTGAGACCATCAACACTGCCTTCTTCACTACTTGTTGCCAGTAATTGCATACCTAAACAAATACCGAGTATAGGCTTCTTTTGTATCAAAACAGCCTCATTTAGGATTTCAATTAAATTGTTTTTCTTTAAATTTTCCATAGCACGACCAAAATGACCGACCCCCGGAAGAATAAGTTTGTCTGCGGAAGCGACATCTTCCCTTCGAGAGGAAACTACTACATCAACACCCAATTTATTAAGTCGCTTTTGAATGGAGAAAATGTTTCCCATTCCATAATCGATGATGGTGATTTTTTGGGGCATTTTATTTAACTAGTTCTATGAATTTTGTGGCGACATTCTGTATTTTAAAATCACTTAAGTCGTTGATCACAGTTTTCTTACTATAATCACCTTTTAAAAAGGATATAAACAGTTCCTTATCAACACTATTCGGTTTGACTGATAAAATTGGTCTTCCTGTTAATGCGTAATCTATTAATTTACTTGGCGTTTGATTGGGACGATTTTCATTTTCTAGATTGATTAAAAAATCTACAGTAGATAGTTGGCTTAATAACTCACTTCTAGGAATAGTTTGATGTATTTCCAATTTTCTCCCGAGTGATTTTTTGAAAGATTTGATCAAATTTAGATGAGGCGTATATATTATAAAAAGAAACTCAAGTTTTATTTCATTTAACATCTCTAAGAAGTTCGTCGGGTTTCGAATTTCAGAATAAAACATGCCAGCGAACGCAAAGGTAGGGACCTCATTTTTGGAGTATTCTTTTAAGTGAATCTCATCAAAGTTAAAACCTTGTTGAATTACTTTAATTTTTTTTCTGTACTCTTTGTAATATGCTTTTTTCGCACTTTCAACAGGTACTGAAATGTAGTCACATAATTCACAAAATTCTCGTTCATTTTTTTCTTTTAGTTTCTGTACGAATCCCTTGGCAGATTGATTATGCATACATGGATCACCGCAATCTGCCACCCATTTATATTTTGAAATAGAAGGGTTATTACGCCTGAAATTTGCGACGCCCCAATGTATCTCATGAGGGTCGGCAATGGAAATAAGCAAGTCGCAATCTAGCTCCTTTTTCAAAATTTGAGGAATACGGTACTTGTATTCAATATTCGGAAATCGTAGTGTTTTCCCGAGTATTTTCCCTAGGATTTGGTCGATTAGATGTCTCTTATTATGTAAATCACTTGAATATGGTATGATTTGATATTTAATAGGTATATTTTTTATTTTAATACTGGTTTTTTCTTCAAATTCACTGTAATCAGTACTTCCTAAAACAGCGTAAACAGTAACGTCATGACCTTGTTTCGCTAATTCAATCATAAGTTCTGTTGACCGCAAAGCTCTGGGAGTTTGCTTGGGGAAGATATGCTGGGTGATTATTAATATTTTCATACACCCGAATAATTACTTTGTAAAATTGATATAATTCTTTTTGATGCTAGTCCATCCCATAGTTCGGGTGTTGAGCCAATTTTCCAACTTCCTGAAAATAAATTCTGTAAGTGATATTTTAGATTATTGGGATTGGTTCCAACCAGGACATTTGTTCCAATGTCCACCGTTTCTGGTCTTTCCGTATTATCTCTTAGTGTCAAACATGGGATATTAAGCACAGTAGTCTCTTCACTTATTCCTCCGGAATCTGTAATAACACCAAATGAAAATGACATTAAATAGTTGAATTCCAGATAGCTCAAAGGTTCAATGAATCGAATGTTTTGAAACTCGTGTAAATATTCTCCTATCTTATCCTTCACCCTAGGGTGGGTCGGAAAGAAAACGGGTACATTGTCACAGTTTGAATCGATTGCTCTTAAATAAGTTATGAATTGATCGAGTTGATCAACATTTTTAGGTCGATGCAATGTAAGTGTTAAATATTTTATGTTGTCAAGATCAAAATCTAATAGACTTTTCGGTTTTGTTGATTTTGCATTGTTGTTTATCAGTGAATCAATCATAACATTTCCTACGAAATGTATTCTTTCTCTGGGAACTCCTTCTTTTATTAATTGATTTGAGGCACTATTTGTTGTAGTAAAGAATAAGTCCGTAATACTATCAACAATTTTTCTATTGATTTCTTCGGGCATTGAATTGTCGCCAGAGCGAATTCCTGCCTCAACATGAATTAATATTTTATTCATTTTTTTTGCGACAATCGCACAAGCCATTGTCGAATTAACATCACCAACAACGAGCACAGCGTCTGTTTGATTTTTTAATAAATATTCTTCGAATCGAATTAATAAAGCTGCGGTTTGTTCACTTTGTGTGCCACTTCCTATTTCTAAGTTTGTATCGGGAGTAGGAAGATCTAAATCCTTGAAAATATCTGAGCTCAATTTTGCATCATAATGCTGACCAGTATGAACAAATGAATACTCCAGTTTTATGTCAACTTTTTGATTTCGTAGTTCATTAAGGATTGGACTTACTTTTACAAAATTGGGTCTAGTACCTGCTATTATTGTAATGTGCATGTTTCAAAGATATTAATATAGCTTAATAAATTTTAAACCTTTCATATGCTTTTATTAATTTGTCTAGTAAAAAATATTCTTTACTTTGATGAAAAATGGAATTATCACAAAAATTAGTGTTGTTAACGGCAGAGTTTCCATTTGGAAAAGGAGAAACTTTTCTCGAAAGTGAATTGCCTATTCTTTGTCAGCATTTCGATGAGGTAAAGATTTATACTACTAAATCTGCTAATAAGAATGCACGAGAAGTTCCTAATAACTGTCAAGTAAATTCATTACAGATTAAATCGTCAGGTTTGAAAGTTATACTGCAAATCTTCAATCCAATCGATTGGAAAGAGATATTCATAACTCTGAAAAACTACAAGGATACTAAGTTCTTGGGAAGTCTAAAAACCATGTTGGTTTCCTTGATGAGGGCAAAATCTATAGCCCGAAAGCTGAAAACTGAATTAAATGGGATTTCAGAAAAGAATACGACATTATACTCCTATTGGTGTGATGACAGTGCGCTTGCTTTAGCTATATTAAAAGCTGAGTTTCCTAAAAGTAAAATGATCTCACGTGCCCATGGTTGGGATGTGTACTTTGAACCTTCTAAGTTTCAGTATTTGCCTTTTCGACGGTTTATCGCTGATAAACTTGATTTTATTTGTCCCGTTTCGAAGTTTGGTGCTGATTACATTAAAAATCGGTGGAATATTAAAGATGCAAGTAAATTGAAGGTTGCATATTTAGGTGTAAAAAGTGCGATGACTATTCCTGTAAAAACAGATAACTCACACTTCATAATTGTTAGTTGTTCGAATTGTATTCCTTTGAAAAGAGTGCACCTGCTCATTGAAGCTCTGGCTCAAATTAATAAAAATGTACATTGGTTTCATTTTGGAGATGGGCCACTTCTTGAAGAATTGAATGCGAAAGCCAAAAAAGAATTACCAGCCCAAGTTAAATTCGATTTCAAAGGAAGAATTAGCAATGAGGAATTGATGCTTTGGTATAATGCTAACACTGTTGACCTCTTCATCAACGTCAGCGAATCAGAAGGACTTCCTGTGTCCATTATGGAAGCGACATCCTACGGGATTCCCATTTTGGCAACCAATGTAGGAGGTGTTTCAGAAATTGTTGAGGATGGGGTGAATGGGAATTTGCTGAAGGCCGATGTGAATTCAGTCGAACTGGTTGAGGCAATAAAGATAATATTGAATTTACCTAAAGATCACATTAGGATGATGGGGGAGGCATCTCTAAATATTTGGGAGGAGAAGTTTAATGCGGAGAGGAATTTTGGGGAGTTTTGTGGGGAGGTGTTAAAATGTGATTCTAAAACCTGAAATCAAGATTTCTTTTTCGATAGGTATAAATAAGTAATTACCACCGGTGGCGGGGATGCCTAATTCAAAGTTTAATAGTTCATTAGTATCTTCGAGAATAGAAAAATGAGAATAGTTCATTCCTTTGAGTTTTTCAATTATTTCCAATCCAATTTTTTCGTTCAAAATTTCGATAATCATAACTGGTCGATCTCGTGCAATGATTTCAGTCATTCCTTTTAAGGCCTCAGGCTCATGCATTTCTACGTCAAGCTTTATCAAGTCAATTGTTTGTCCCTGAAGTGGTCCGAAGTCATCCAGTTTTACAATATCAACTTCATAGCTAATTTGATTCTTGACATTCTTCAACATTTCTGCATTTAAAGATGCACTGTATTGGGTAGGTGTGTCTACGTCGTAAAAGGTAGCTTTACCATTATTGTCTGAAACTGCGAACGGACAAAATGTAATGTTGTTAAACTGATTGATTTCAATATTTTTTTGAAGCAATAAAGCGGTTCGCTTAACAGGTTCAAATGCAAAAACATTGGCTTTTGGATTAAGTGCTGACGAAATTATAGAGAACACTCCTGAATTGGCACCAATGTCCAAAATGGTATAAGAGGATAGAACTAAACTCGACCATAATTTGATGGTGTTTTTTTCCCAGCCATCCTCAAGGCCATTCCAAAATATTTCGTTTTCGATAGTTGTGTTTCCTGGATTAATTAATTGAAATGTGGCACCATCAATTTCCATATTCATTAATCCATTAAATCTAAGGTCTTGGTATAATTTATTTTGAATTCTTTGGTTTTTACCAATTACCCATTTCATTAATTTTTGAGTTGGCTTGAAGAGCCAAAGTCTTAATATGACTTTGTAAATAGTTCTTTTTATTATCATAGTTAGTTTGATGGTATGGAATCAAAAAATTGATCATACTTTGTTATTTGATGTTTCCACGTATATTCACTTAATGCTCGTTCCCTTGCTTGTTTAGACATCAATTCCCTTTCCTTCGGATTGTCAATGAAAAATTTTATTGCTTTTGCTATTTCTTGATCACACTTCTCTTCAACTGCCAGACCAGATTTACCTTCTAATATGCTTTCGTAAACGCCGCTATTTCTCGAAACTATAGCCGGGACACCACAAAGAGCAGCCTCAATTACAGCAATTCCAAAACCCTCAAAATCTCCTTGAACTACTACACTGGACATGATAAACAAATGTGATGTCTGTAATCTTTTTAACAATTCATCATGTTCAACTGCTCCTAAAAAATGAACATGATTCATAACGCCTAACTTTGTAGCCAAAGAACAAAGTTCTTTTTCGATGGTAGGTAATCCAGCACAATAATAATGGATCTGTGGATATTCTATAATTAAATGGGGTAGTGCTCTAATGACCCATTCTTGTCCTTTTCGTGCCGTAACTGAACCAACGGTAATAATATTAAATTGATCAGTAATGCCAAGTTCTTTACTAATTTTTGAGATAGCTTCATTATCAAGTGTACTAAACTTTTTAGAATCAGCACCATTATGAATCACGATAGAATTGTTGTTTTTAACCCCCGTTTTTTCTGCTTGGTTTTTAGTGTATTCACTAACAAAGATCAAACCATCAGCGTGTGAATAAACCCATTTATTTATTCTTTTTGACCTTTTTGACATTTGTATTGTAAACTCAGTCCCGTGCCCTATTAAAACACATTTTTTTAAAGTGAGTCTTGCCGTTAAGTAGGCAAACCAGGCAGCATGTTTACCTGTACCTATTATTATGGATGATTGACTCCTTGAAATCAGCTTTATTAAATTCAATAATTTCCATAACAATAAAGTTAGTGAGGGTGTAGCCTTCATTCTTTCCAGTTTGAAATCTAGATTAGAATTAAATTGATTTATTATAGTTTCGGATGAATAGTTCTGTTCGGCAGCAACTATAAGATCATATCCGATTTCGGTAAATTCTTTTGAAATTGAAAAAGCATGAGATCCTATTCCTCCTGGTGAAGGTGGGAATTCGGTACTAATTATTAAGACTTTAGTTTTTTTAGTCATTCCTTATCCTAATGTTTCAAGGATTTTATTAGCTTGTTTTCCTTGTAATATTAATCTGATGAGATTTATCTTAAGTTTTGATTTTTCATTTAATACATCAATAGACAAGGATTTTAACAGTTTAATTAAGGCCTTCCAACGCTTATTGTAGTATATGTAGTATTGGAAATCATACATATAGGAGTTTGATAACAATTGTTTTTTGAGTGCAGAAGATATCATGTTACCAGAATGATTTTTTTGAAAGCAAATATTTAAGGTCCTTCTGTAGTCCTTGGCATACGTATGGTTGTGAAAATTCACGGATCTACCAGAATGCTCTAAAGCAATGATCGTTGTGTTATTTACCCTTTCAGGTTCACGTATCTCAGAAATTCTTAGCCATAACTCCGTATCTTCTCCAATTCTTATCTCAGGATTGAATTTTTCTGTTAACATTAATTTTCTCGAGATACAAACCTGTGGTGTGCCAATAATAGCCTTCAAAACAAAATCATAGATGTTCTCATTTGACCTGACTTTCTCTTTTCGTTCAACTAGTTTGTTATCTTTTTTTAAAATAATACCCGAATAAAGAAATAATTCCTTCTTCTGCTTTAGCGAAATGATTGAGTAGAAATTCTCAAGCCTTTGTGGCAAGTAATAATCATCACTATCCAAGAAACAAATGTATTCTCCTTTTGCTAAATCTATCCCTTTGTTTCTGGCTGCTGATCGTTCGGCATTTTCCTGATAATGGTATTGGATTCTTTGATCTTTTTTAATGTAGCTTTGGACCAGTTCTTTTGTATTATCGGTTGATCCATCGTCGATTACAAGGAGTTCCCAGCTTTCAATAGTCTGGCCAATAACGCTCTCAATGGCCTTGGAGATCAACTGGGCTCGGTTGTACGTGGGTAGAATTATCGAGAAGATAAAGTTTTTATACATTTTTAATCGTATGTTCTTTTCTTAAAGACGAATAGATTGTTTAAACCAAATTGAAACTTTTCAAAATTAATAAGTTCCCAATGAGGACTTTTAAAAACTGATAGAGTGTCTTTTGGTGAGAACCCATGATGTTCTTCTAAACTCATTCCATCAATCAATTTGAAAAATTTAAGGACCGAAAGGATGAAATCAACTTTTTTAGATGGAACCGTAATTATTAAGACTCCCCCATGCTTTAAATATTTATAAACTGAATTTTCAAATTGTATTTTATTTTTTTCTGGAATATGTTCTAATACGGCCAAAAGCACGCAGACATCAAAATCTCCATATTTTGTTCCTATTAAGGCTTCTGGAAAAGTGCCTTTCAGAAATGTTTTTTTTGAATTAATGAGGTTTTCTTTTTTTAACGGGTCTATGCCAATATACTTATTCGGTGTAAATGATATAGCTTCTAACAATTCTCCATTTGAACAGCCAATATCGAGGATGGTATGTTCTTCTGAAATGTATTTAATAGCTTTTTTTAGTCGTTGCTTCTGTAGAAATTTATCTAATCTTTTCATTGAATCTGCTCTTTTTTAACTGTCCCTATTATGCTAAACATGAAGCTGTTGAGTATTAATTGGAGGCCTAAAACAATTTCAAGTAATCCAACATGCCAATTTAGTAGAGTTCTTGTATCCAAATAAATTATCGTGCAAATACCTGAAATAATCAAAAAAACAGAAAATAATAGGCCTCTTTCTAAATTGAAGTATTTAAATAAATTCATGTATCTATTAGTCGTTGGGACAATACCTTGTGTGATTGTGAAAATTTTCGCGAAGAAATAAAACACAATCATTTGAAATCCTACAATAAACATTCCAACAGTAGACATGATAAATTGTTGTTCTTTTAAATTTAGCAATTGACAAAAATTTGGTATGAAGAAAAGAGACAATAAAGAAGTAAAACAAAACAGCAGACCTGGAAGTAAAAAAAGCCAATTTGGAGCCGCCATTAATAAAAACCTTAAGTGCCTCCAACCATCTCTCCACGTGTTTAGATGAGGAGGTCTAGAACGTCCATCCTGTTTCAATTTTGTTGGTATTTCTGTTATGGAATAATTGTATTGCGCAGACTTAACAATCATTTCTGAGGCGAATTCCATGCCTGTTGTTTTGAGTTTTAGTCTTAATATTTTTTCACGATTGAATCCACGTAGACCACAATGGAAATCTCCTATTTTGATATTAAAAAACAATCTTCCTAAAAATGATAATACTGGATTCCCTAAAAATTTATGTAAAAAAGGCATTGCTCCAGGTTCAATGCCACCTTTAAAACGATTGCCCATTACCAAATCTGATCCTCCTCTAAGGCGTAATACGAAGTCTTCTAAATGTTCGAAGTCATAACTATCATCTGAGTCTGCCATGATAAT
>JAHKAT010000168.1 GCA_018825925.1 Bacteroidota bacterium
ATTTTTAGAGAAAAGTATCTGTAAACTTGGTTATGTTCTTTTTTACTTCTTCTTTCGAAGTCGACCCATTTCCAGAGTCAATAAAGGGTAGATCAACTGTTTTTCTAGGTTAAAATTACCCTTGATGTCAATCCCAAAGGCAAGGAAATGGAACGGAATAATTTTGAAACCAATTTTCATTGGAATTCCGAGTTCAAAAAAACGTTCTTTATTGTAAGTTGCACCTCCCCAAGTTGAACCACCACCAACGTACTTGTCACCTCTTTGTACACCCCAAAATGCGCTCAAACCTGTCTGTAAATCAAGTCTTAACAATCTTTCACCAAAATAAGTGCCTAAATATGCGGCGATTTGATTGTAATTTTCTCTAGGTTGAGACGACCAAAACAAATCCATTTCTCGATAATGGAGGTAATCTATAGAGAATAATTTTCGTTTCAATGCTGTATTCACTTCTAAACCACCAGTATATCCAAGATCGTATTGCCACGAAGTGTACATCCCAAAAGCAGCTTTAAGGGATGGATTAGTAAAACGGACTTGTCCATTCAAAGAAAATGAATTGGATATTAAAACACTAACTACAAGTACAAGTACAAGTAAAATTAATCTTGATTTCATTCTTTCTTTATTCAGTAGTTGCTGTCGTTAAAAATACAAAACCTTTAAAATCAATTCATCAACGCACTATTTCCTTTTGAATAAAACCCCGTTACTTTTGCTGTTTTTTCTACCCATCAGTCAACTATTTTGCGTTTTCATACGCTTCGGTCAACCACTCTTTCATTTCTTTATCGACTTGGTCAACACGTGTTTATTGGGCTCTGTGGGTACACATTGTTCCAAAAGGTCGTGAGTTTTCAAGACGTTCAGTAAATACTTTTACCCACCAATTTGAGCGCTAAACCTATTTTAGTTTTGGTTGCGGGTTTAATTAAGATAAATTGTAATTCAATGTTTTATGTCGAACCTTAATTTCTTTTTATTGACGGCAAGCTTTAGAAGTTAAAACTTCGTTCCTAATATCGAATTTACTACTTATTAACGCTTTTGTTTATTTGCTTTAGAAGACTTACCCTACATATCTCCATTTTACAAAAAAAACGGTTTAAAGAATAAAATATTCCCGGGGTAACGCACTCCGTCTGTTTATCTGTTAGTGCCGTATACCCTATTATCGGCTTTTCTACTTTCGTTTGTGTTTGTATTTCAAATTAATAATTGATGGATAAACCAACTCCCAAACCCATATCACTGTCATAATGTGTTGAAACGCTCATGTTTTTGTTAACTATGTATCGCAAACCTGCCATATATTCTTTATCTGTATTGACCATAAAACCAGCTCGTAATCTTTTTGAAACAGGAATATCTTCACGCATTAATTGGAAGCGAACATCACCATTATGAAATGCCTCTATTTGAAAAATCACTAACATTGGTAAGGTATAATTTATCCCAGCACTAAATAAATTACGATTGTCTTTAGAATTTGACTGATTAAATAAATTTGTTTCTTGTTCGTCAATACCAAATTTTCTGTATCGCCAATCAAAACCAATAAATGGCATTAACCATTGCATTTTTCCAATATATCGACCAATGTGGGTTTCACTTTCGTAGCCGTGGACATCGTGATAACCCAAACGCCATTCTGTACCAAAACTCCATCGTGTGTTTTGCAGCATTGCCATACCATCATTACCATTGGTAGCAAAATCGTTTTCTGCCATAAAATGAAGTTGATTACTTTCAGCTTGCAATTTTTTATATGCTAAAGTTTTATTTGGTAAGTATGGGTTGGGTGGTTGATTTTCATAACTAAAAACCCTATTCATTCCTGCCATCATATGGTATAAAATATGGCAATGAAAAAACCAATCCCCTTCTAAATTTGCGTTAAACTCTATGGTGTCTGTTTCCATAGGTATAATGTCTAATACGTTTTTTAGAGGTGCATATTCACCTTGTCCGTTTAAAACCCTAAAATCGTGACCATGTAGGTGCATTGGATGACGCATCATTGAGTTATTGTAAAGTGTAATTCTCACATTTTCACCTTTTTTGATTAAAATTTTATCAGTTTCAGAAAGGACTATATTGTCCATGCTCCAAACGTACCGGTTCATATTTCCTGTTAGTTCAAAGCGTAATTCTCTAACTTGTGCATTTTTTGGAAGTGTGGTTGGATGAGATGCTTTTAGCATTCCATAATTTAAAGTAACGATGTCGTCTTGTTGATTATTGGAAGAATCGGAATGTTCGGAATGATTCATTTTGTCATCCATGTTCATATCGTTTTTCTTTTTCATTTTTGGTTTCCCACTAATTTCAGGATACATTACTGTATTCATATCCATTTTTTGTAAAGACATATTCATTCCCATATCGTTCATTGAGCCATCCATCTTCATCATGGTATTCATCATTTTCATACCTTCAAAATACTTTAGTTTAGGCATTGGGCTTGTTAATTGTATTACTCCGTCACCTAAGTATAATGAGGTAGATTTTGTTCGATCTTCTGATGTTGCCAAAAATTCGTAGGCTGTATTTTCGGCAGGAATGGTAACAATAACATCGTAAGTTTCTGAAACCCCAATAATCAGTCGATCCACTTCTACTGGTTCTACATCGTTACCATCGTTAGCAACAACGGTCATTTTGCCACCTGCATATTTTAGCCAAAAGTATGAGGAGGCACCACCGTTTGAAATACGTAACCGAATTTTATCGCCTGCTTTAAATTGAGAGAGTTGACTTTCGTTTTCTCCATTAATTAGGACTTTTTCATAGTATACATCGCTTACATCCATTGCCAACATTCTTTTCCATTCATTGATTAATTTGGTTTTGAAATGACCGGCACTTATTGCTTCGGTATAACTTTGGGTTGTACCTTTTTTAATGGCAAACCAATCAGAAGCGTTATGTAACATTCGATGCACATTCTCGGGTTTTAGGTCTGTCCATTCACTTAAAACAACAGGCACTTGTGGAATATTATCAATACCTTTTCTAAAAGTTTTATCCTCTGTTTTTTTCTTTAAAATTAAGGACCCATACATACCTATTTGCTCTTGTAAACCTGAATGTGAATGATACCAATGTGTTCCTGATTGAACGATAGGGAAACGATAAGTAAATGTTTCATTGGGTTTGATAGGTAGTTGAGTAAGATATGGAACGCCATCTTCTTTATTTGGCACATACAAACCATGCCAATGCAACGATGTACTTTCTTTGAGTTGATTATGTACCACAATTTCTGCAATGTCGCCTTCTGTAAAAGTTAAAGTAGGCATAGGAATTTGACCGTTTACTGCAATAGCACGTTTTTCTTTGCCCGTAAAGTTTACAATGGTGTCTCTAACATATAAATCGTAATGAACGATTTTTTGAGCATATAAAATTTGAGTTGCTAAAATAAAAATTGCAATTGGCAACATTTTTTTTGAAACAATGTTTGGTATACTCATTTTTAAATCATCACTTAGTTTAAATTTTAACAGTACGCAATCTTAAAGCATTTGCTATTACCGATACCGAGCTGAAACTCATTGCTAAAGCTGCAATCATAGGAGAGAGTAATAATCCAAAAACTGGATACAAAACACCTGCTGCAATTGGAATGCCTAGTGTATTATAAAAGAAAGCAAAAAACAGATTTTGTTTGATATTTTTCATCACAGCGTGACTTAAATTTTTGGCTTTTACGATCCCTTTTAAATCTCCTTTTACTAAAGTGATTTTAGCACTTTCTATAGCCACATCTGAACCTGTCCCCATCGCAATTCCAATGTCTGATTGTGCCAATGCTGGCGCATCGTTTATACCATCTCCAGCCATTGCAACAATTTTACCTTTTGCTTGTAAGATTTTGATGTAATCTAATTTGTCTTGAGGCAAACAACCTGCTTTGAAGTCAGATAAGTTTAGTTCGGAAGCGACTGCTTTTGCAGTATTTTCATTATCCCCTGTTAGCATTATAACTTGAACTCCTTGTTTTTTTAATTCATCAATGGCTTCTAAACTTGATTTTTTAATCGCATCTTTAATTGTAATATATCCTACTACTTTTTTATCAAATGCGATGTAAGAAACTGTTTTACCCAATTTTTGTTCAATAATCACCTCTTTTTCAATAATTTGATAATCTTGAATCCCTTCTTGTTCCAATAGTTTTTTGTTACCCAAACTAATTTTTATAGAATCAATAAATCCTACAACGCCTTTTCCTGTTATGGAATCAAAATTTACCACTTTATAAAATGGAGTGTTTTTCGATTTTGCATAAGCAACTACTGCTGTTGCCAAAGGGTGTTCGCTATTTTGATTTAATGAAGCAATTCTACCTAACACTTCATTTTCATCACCTTGGTTAACCATGATTTTTTCGACTGATGGTTTACCTTCGGTTAATGTTCCTGTTTTATCTGTAATTAAAACGTCAATTTTATCCATTTTCTCAATGGCATCTGCATTTTTAATTAATACACCCGATTTTGCTCCTTTGCCAACTCCAACCATAACAGACATTGGTGTTGCTAAACCTAAAGCACAAGGACAAGCGATAATTAATACGGCAATTGCATTAACAAATCCGTAAACCAATTTAGGTTCTGGTCCAAAAATCCACCAAACAAAAAAGGTAATGAGAGACATTAAAACTACAATTGGCACAAAATACTTTGAAATTTTATCAACTAAATTTTGAATCGGTGCTCTCGAACGACTTGCAGCTGACACCATTTGAACAATTTGAGCTAATAATGTTTCTGAACCTACTTTTTCAGCAACCATTAAAAAAGATTTGGTTCCGTTTATAGTTCCAGAACTTACATTATCGTTAATTGTTTTATCCACAGGTATTGGTTCTCCTGTTATCATAGATTCATCAATTGTGCTGTTGCCGTCGATTATAGTTCCGTCAACGGGAATTTTTTCTCCGGGTTTTACTTTAATATTATCTCCTTTATTTATTTGATGAATGGATATTATTTTTTCTTCTCCATTTACTACTAATGTAGCTTCGGTTGGTGCTAATTTTAAAAGTTCTTTTATTGCTCCACTGGTTCTGCTGTGTGCTTTCGCTTCTAATAATTGTCCTAATAAAACCAAAGCTAAAACCACAGCTGTTGCTTCAAAATATAAATGTACAGTTCCATTTTCGGATTTAAATTGTGCTGGAAAAACATCTGGAAATATTAGTCCAACAATACTAAACAGAAATGCAACACCTGTGCCGATACCGATTAAAGTAAACATATTCAAATTCCAATTGACGATGGATTTCCAAGCTCTTTCAAAAAACATCCAACACGCATAAAAAACAACAGGAATGGTTAATACAAATTGAATCCAATTCCAATATTGTAAATCCATTACTTTGTATAATAGATTATTTGGAAACATATCTGACATGGAGATAATAAAAATGGGCAAGGTTAAAATTGTAGCAATTTTCATTTTGTGCCATAACTTTTGATACGTTTTGTCCTCTTCCGATTCGGTAGGTTCCGCAGGAACTAAAACCATTCCACAAATAGGACAACCTCCTGGTTTATCTTGAATAATTTGCGGATGCATTGGACAGGTATACCGTGCGTTTTGGATTGTTGATGGCTGCTGTATTAAATCCATACCACAAACAGGACAATCGCCTGCTTTGTCATACACTTTGTCGCCTTCGCATTGCATTGGACAATAGTATTTTCCTGCTTGGGAATCGTGTTTTATTTCTAGATGATTGTGTTCTTTTTTTGACTTCACCTGATTTGAAGCGTTTGATATTGAAATTTGATATTTACTATCCTTTCCACCCAAAGCATCTTGTAAAACAACTAATTCAATATGTTTAGACATTTCAATTATAGCTTCATTTTTTTCTTTGGAAACTTTGACAAATAATACGTTGTCAACTTTTTCTAAATCGGATTGAACTTTGTTTTCGCAACCTGAACACGTCATTCCATTTAATTGATATATATGGGTCATTTTTTAGATTTTAGAGAAAAGCAAAACCGAAAATGGAATCTGCTTTTATAGTTATTTAATTGTTTCTACTGTTTTTCCACAACTCAACATTTCTGAACCATAAAAAGGATTTTTAATTGCACTCTCTTTGCTTAACCAATTTGCACCTTTACCGTTGTTTGCCATTGGGCAATGTTGATAATAAACAGGTGTTTCTTGTTTTGAAACCTTAATAAGCAAGTACATATTTTTTGAAAGTGCAATAAAATACTCTCTTTGTTGGGAAACATCTTTTGTGTCTGCGATAAGTTCAGCAGCCACAGCCAAATTTTTCATCACTTTCATCCAAGCTATGTGCTCTTCGGAACTTAGTTTATCCATTTGCACATGACCGATTGCCCTTTGTAATTCTTTCGCCATAGTAGAAGCGGTATTTCCATCTGTTTTCACCAATGCATCTTTTATAGCAAAATAATTGTCAAAAACCGTTTTCAGTTGCGATACATCTTTCTTTGTCTCAGTCATCTTAGAATGATTGTGATTCGTTTGATCGTCTGTCATTTCTATCTTTGCACTATCCTTTTTAGCTTCCTCCTTTTTTACCTCTGTTCGCACTTCAATTTTGTATTGACAGCATACTGGCAATTTTGCATATACATCATTTGGTGCAAGAAATTTCTCATTGTCATAACCACTTAATGCAATGCGTTTCAAAATTTCCTCTCGATTTGTTTTTTTTGCATCATAAGTTATAGTGGCCATTTTACTTTCCTTGTTCCAATCTACTTTGGCTATTTTTTTCTTATTTCCTGCTTTTTCAATGGCCGCTTTGCACATACCACAATTACCGAATATTTTTACGCTGTCAGTTTTAGCATTTTTAATTTGAGCGTTAAGCCCTGTGAATGATAACATAACAGTAATTGCCAAAAATATTTTTATTGATTTCATTTTTTTCAATAATTAATTTTAACTATTGGAATGAGAAAGTAATCCTATACTTTCAATTGGGCAGACCTATAGCTGACAAGCTATAAATTATCCAATATTTGGTGGAGTCCAAATGGATAAAAAACCATCATTGAGGTAGTTTTGGTTCTCGTGAAATTTTAGCTTCTCGTTTTCAGCAAAAAAGTTTTTTAATTTAAATTCAAAGGAAGATAAATTAAAACTATAATGTAAAAATGGGCAATTACAGGATTTGTCTTTGCATTTTCCACCACAACCATCAATGCTACTTTCATTTTGAGATTTGTGAATGTTGCAACAACCTATTGTCTCGCCTTTTCCAGTTTTGTTTTTTGAATAACAGGATTTTTCTGTTTTCGTTGATATAGCCCCACAAGCATGCATCTGCGATGGTGTTAAAAAGAAACCAAGCGTCACAATTATAAGCAATCGATGAAACTTTCTCGCCATTCCAATTTTATTACCCTTAAAGGTAATGTTTTATTTTTTAACACCTTACTATTGCTGTTAGCATTGAGTTTCATGGAATAATCGAAAACGGCACGGCTAAAAATCGCTGACGTCCCGAAGGGCGATTATCATTTTTTCGCCAGCGTTATAACAAGTTCTTTTGCAATGGTTTTTATTGTCGACAATTTCGATTTCAGTTTAGAAGAGTTCGAAATATCGAATTCTATCTATATCGATTAACTCAAATTTATGCTTGATTATTTTTCATGTCCACAGATTCATGACTTGATGCATATGAATCTGCGCAATGCTTCGTGATTTGTTGAAAAAAAATAGCCCAGCTTTCACTGGGCTTTTTTGTAGCGAGACGGAGAGTTGAACTCCGGTCCGTCCGAAGACGGATATGAATCTGCGCAATGCTTCGTGATTTGTTGAAAAAAAATAGCCCAGCTTTCACTGGGCTTTTTTGTAGCGAGACGGAGAGTTGAACTCCG
>JAHKAT010000169.1 GCA_018825925.1 Bacteroidota bacterium
CGGAGAGTTGAACTCCGGACCTCAGGGTTATGAATCCTGCGCTCTAACCAACTGAGCTATCTCGCCATTGGTTTCGGGGTGCAAATATATACGTTTTTTAAATAAAGACAATATCAACCTTGAAATATTTTAATTTTTATTTGGAGTTTTTTTTGTGGAGGAAGTGCTATTATTTATTCACATAAATGAAGTACAAAATTCCATTTTTATTTTCACTTAAACACTTGATATTTAATTTATTATTTATCACTTCCACGCAAATCATAGATAAAATAACAAAGATATAAACAACTCTGATTGAAACAGATAGCAACAATATTTATAACAAAAGGTTTAAATTGCTTATCTTGCGCCCAACAACCATTATTTTACCCTAATAAACAGAAATGTCTACGAAAAAAAAATTCGAATTAGAATACCTTCTAAATACTTCACCTAAGGTTTTAGAAAATATGTTGTTCACTCCTAGCGGATTAAGTGAATGGTTTGCAGATGATGTGAACATCAATGATGACATTTACACTTTTATTTGGGATGATGAAGAGGAACATGCTCGCTTGTTGTCTAAAAAAAATGGAGAAAAAATTCGTTGGCAAAAACTGGAAGCATCGGATGAAACCTACTTTCAATTGGGGTATGAAATTGATCCGATGACTAAGTCTGTGATTTTGAAGGTGACTGATTTTGAAGACGATAAGGACATGGAAGAGTCAAAAGCGCTTTGGGAGTCACAAATAAGCGAACTAAAAAGAATTATCGGAGCTTAAGCTTCTCATTCAAATTTTTCTTGTCTCTTTACGTTGGGTGCTTATCTTTGCTTCCTTGCACGTTATATGGGTTTAAAAAGGCTTTCTGTATTTAGTATTCGTTCCTTTATCGGACCATTCATCGTTACGTTCTTAATTTCGATGTTTATACTCGTGATGCAGTTTTTCTGGAAGTACATCGATGATTTGATGGGAAAAGGTCTGCCCTTCACCGTGATTTTAGAACTACTCTTTTATGTATCCGCCAGTTTGATTCCTTTAGCATTGCCTTTAGCCATCTTACTTTCGTCGATTATGACTCTTGGTAACTTGGCCGAGAACAATGAATTAACGGCACTAAAATCTAGCGGATTAAGTCTATACAGAATCCTTCGCCCCCTGATTTTTGCAGTTTGCATAATTGCAATTAGTACTTTTTATTTCGCTAATTACGTTATTCCCGTAGCGAATTTAAAATGGAGATCCTTAATCTACGATATTCAAAACACCAAAATCGCAGCCTTATTAACGCCCGGTGCATATACTCAAGAATTGGATGGGTATGCCATTAAAGTCGAAAAACTGGAGGGCGATACATTTACGAATATTTTAATCCACGATCATACTTCCAATAATCAGCTTAAAACAGTACGTGCCAAAAGTGGAAAACTGTACAAGTCGAACAATGGTAAGTACATCTATTTCGAATTAATTGATGGCTCGGTGATTGAAGAGCTTGAAACTCAAGCTCCTATTTTTGATGGAAATCAAAGATTAATACCCGGCGCAAGCTCCACTCGCCCTTCCAGAAGAAGCGAGTTTAAAAATTCAATCTATAAAATTGATGTCTCCGGATTCAACCTACAACGATCAAACGAAAATTTATTTGAAAACGAATATGAAATGCTGAATGTATTTCAAATTCAAACCGCCAAAGATTCCATTCAAATCAGATGCAATGAGGTGATGAATAATTTTGCGGATGGGCATATCAACGAAGACCTTCTATATCAATCTTTGAAAATGGACACCAGTGCCATGGCGAAACTAGAAGGGTTTCAAAGTCAAGCCCTACCAGAGCGGTCTCTGGCCTGGGGAGACTTTAATGAAGGCGAGCAAAAAGGAGCCATTATCAGTGTTCAAGCCAAGTTGAGGAGAAAAATCGAGTCCATTAATTCCCAATTTGACTTCTTTCAGGTACTGAACAAAAATTTACGCGAGTTTGACATTGAAATGCATCGAAAATTTGCCCTAACCTACGCGATAATAATTCTATTTTTTGTCGGAGCACCCCTTGGAGCGATTGTCAGAAAAGGTGGATTTGGAGCTCCTGTTGTGATTGCAGCGCTGTTATTTATGGTCTATTTTGTTTTGATCTCAACAGGAGAAAGCTTAAGTAGATCGGGAGTTCTTTCCCCATGGCTTGGCATGTGGTTCGCCTCCATCCTACTCACCCCTTTTGCTATCTGGCTCATGCGTTCAGCGGCCAATGATTCTCCTTTGTTTGTTATGGACAATTGGACAAAGGGTTTTGAAAAGTTCAAGAAGAAAAATAAGAATGAGGGTATTACTAGCAAGTAGCAAGCCTTTTCTTCCTCAATTGGATGGCGGAAACGTAGCCTCTCGTTGCCTATACGACGAATTGAATGAGCAGGGAATTACGATTGATTACTGCACTTTGTATTCGGACAAACACCCAATTCAGCCCGAGTTGTTTAAAAGTAAAAACATCAATTTGGTGGCTACTTTCAAGGTACAACTTACGCCTACCGTCTTTGGCGCATTGAAGTCTCTTTTACTGGGGAATTCATACCTACTTGAAAGATTTAAATCCAGCGATTACACTCGCTTTCTCCAAGATAACTCAGGGAAATACGACGCGATTATTTTAGATGGATTATACGCTACTTTGCCACTTGCTACCTTGGAATCCCATCTCACCAATGTTTGGTTGCGCAGCCATAACCTCGAACATGAGATTTGGCAACAAAGAGCAGAGAAATCAAATAATCCATTTTTTAGCTGGTATTTTAGACTTTTAAGAAGGCAACTTCTCAATTATAGCAAAAGAATTAGTTCCAAATTAGCTGGCGTGCTGACCATTTCAGCTGATGAAGAATCCTTTTATCAATCAATTTCGGTGGAAAGAATTTTGTTTTTGCCCATCAAAGCAAATGCAAAAGCGGTGGCAATTGTGCCAAAACCTTGTTATTTCCATTTCGGATCAATGAATTGGAGACCGAATGTTGAGTCTGCAAATATCTTTGTAGATCAGTTTGCTCCCGATATTTTAAAACAACTTCCGACCGCGCAATTCAAAATTGCTGGTGCATTTATGGAGTCCTTTAAAAAAGTGATTCCAGCGACTATTGAAAATTCTGGCTACGTTTCAAACAGCAAAGAATTCATTAAAAGTGCAGGGATTTTAATTGCTCCAATTCAATCGGGAAGTGGGGTTCGCATTAAAATTTTAGAAGCCTTAAGTGAAGGTGTAATTGTTTTAACCACAAGCATTGGTGCTCAAGGGATTAACGTCAATCATTTTCCTAATCTTTTTGTGGTAGACCATTGGAAATCATTTCTTTCTACTGCCATTAGTTTAGGCACAAACCCGAATATAAGGGAGCAAATAAATAAGGATATTTCCAGTTTAAAGGAGTCCAATTCTCCCAATGTCGATTTTAAAAAAATATTTAAAAATGACTGAATCTAAACCCAAATTAGCAGTTGTTTTAAGTCGATTCCCTTTGCCTTTGGATAAAGGCGATAAATTGCGTGCTTTCGAGCAAATGAAATTGTTTACTCGTTTTTTTGATGTGCATTTATTCTGTTTGAGCGATAAAAAAGTAAATCAACTCGAAAAGAAGACCTTAAAGGAATTAGGCATTATCCTAAATGTGTATCAACTCCCTAAATGGCTTTCCATGCTCAATGTCATTTTTGGACTTTTCAGAAATCTACCGCTTCAAGTTGCTTATTTTAAAAATCACTTGATTTCAAGAAAAATGCAGCATGACATTCGAAAGATTCAACCGTCTCACATTTATTGCCAGCTAATTCGCATGGCGGAATATGTCAAGGACATGCACGATATTCCTAAAACATTGGACTACATGGATACCTTTTCTAAAGGTATTGAAAGAAGAATAAAGAATACTTCATTCATAAATCGCTGGGCTTTTAAACTAGAATACAGACGATTAACCAAGTATGAAAGTGTAATCTTTGATTATTTCGAACATCACACCATCATTTCAGAGCAAGATCAAAAGCAAATCAATCATCCTCGGAACCATGAAATTTTATGTATTCCCAATGGAGTAAGAAATGACTTTTTTAATTGGACGGGGCAACCAACCCAACACGACGCTGTTTTTGTAGGTAATCTTAGTTACCCACCTAATGTTAAGGCAGTTGAATTCATTATTGAAGAATTATTGCCATTAATAAGAGTTGAAAAACCCCAATATACTTTTGCAGCCTATGGCGCCCAGCCACATGTCAACTTGAAGAAATATCAACAAATAAAGGGGGTAGAAATAAATGGATGGGTGGATGATATTCGTTCCGCATATGCCTCAGGACGAGTATTTTTAGCACCAATGTTAATAGGCACAGGTTTACAAAACAAACTTCTAGAAGCTATGGCTATGGGAGTCCCATGTATCACTACACCACTTGCCGGAGCGCCGATCTCTGCCGTTCACGACCAACATCTATTATTAGCAAAAGAACCACAAGATTTTGTACTTCAACTACTTAAGTTGGATGAACCGAATTTTAGAGAAACCATCATTAAAGGGGCGAAAGAGCATGTGAAAAGTAATTTTGATTGGAAAATAGTAACCCAACCATTAATCGATTGCATGTTTAGCACTAAAAACCTTTTATAACCCGAATGGCAAATCATGTATTTGTCTATCTTTGAATCATGAGTTTTGTATATCCAGAATTTTTGTGGGGTTTGTTGCTTCTTACTGTACCTATAATCCTACATTTATACAACTTTAGGAAGTATAAAATACTCTACTTTTCCAGCTTACAATTTATTAAAAAAGTAGATCAAGAAAGCAGAAAAACAAGGAATATCAAGCATATATTGGTTTTGATTTCTCGCTGTCTATTCATGACTTTTTTAATCGTCGCTTTTGCTCAACCTTTCATTCCCCTTTCACTCAAAGGTGAAAAAGGTGGAAAAACCCTTGTCGCTATTTATTTGGATAATTCCTTTTCTATGGGGCAGAAAGGGGCCGAGGGTGAACTACTCTCAGAAGCGAAGGAGACGGCGAAAAGAATTGTTTTAGAATCGTCAAATGAGTCGCGAATTTTATTGACAACCAATGATTTAGATGGCAGTCAGCAACGAATTATTTCCAAAGCAGAAGCAATAGATCGTTTGGATAAAATACAACTTTCTCCCATTGTTAAAAATTTGGAAGAACAACTCACTTGGATTCGAAATTTTGCTTTTAAATACGACAGAGAGGAAGAAAAACTTTCCAATGTTCAAACCATATTACTTTCTGATTTTCAAAAAGTGACCACTAAATTCAAGAACAAAGTAAACGATTCCCTTTCCTCCTATTTTCCTATTCAATTTATACCGCAAAACCCTGGGAATTTGAGTATCGACTCCATTTGGTTTACCAACCCCAATATTCGTCTTTTAGAAAGTAATGAATTAAACATTCGACTTCGCAACTATTCGTCAGATGCTGTTAAAAATGTAGAAATCCACGTCGAAATTGGCAACATAAACCGCGATTTTTTTGTAGACATACCACCAAATCAATCAACCACCACTCAAATCACCTACACCGAGCAATCTTCTAAAGCAAATTCCGACAAAACTGGTCTTGTATCTGTTTTAGACAAGCAAATGTTTTTTGATGATGTCTTGTATTTTAGTTACCGACCTAAAACAAATTGTCAGGTATTAATTATCAATGGTCCAGACGCCGTTACAAATGTTAAACAAGTATTCGAACAAGACCTCTTTTATGCCATTCGAGAAGTGTCTTCTGAGTCATTGACTATGGATGTTTTAAACGAATCTAGTTTTGTTGTTATAAACGGAGTTAACACCATTACAAATGCGACTGCAAATGATTTGAAGGACTTTAGTCAACAGCGTGGTTCAGTTTTTGTTTTTCCCGGAAAACAAGCCGATCAAGGCGGCTTGAATGGTTTGTTATCAAAACTGGGGTTGCCCTCTATTCTCGGAACGACTAAGGATGGAACTAAAATAAAGTCCTTGGTTTATGAAGATCCCTTCTTTCAACCAATGTTTGACAGAAAACCACAAAACCTTAACCTTCCTTCGCTTACCCTTCAATTTCAAGGCAACGGAAGTACTGCAATTGCGCTGATGAAGGCTCAAAACGGAAAGAATATTTTATCTGCTGCTTTGGATAGAAAATCGTATTTATTTCACTCCAATTTACAGGCTGAATTTTCCAATTTCACGAATAACGCATTGTTTTCGGCTATCTTACTGAGAAGTGGTGAGCTTAGCGGTATTAACAAACCCTTATTCATCACCATTGGAGGTTCTGATAAATACCCTATTGAAAAAACCAATAATTCAGACCAGCCTTATAAACTTAAAAAAGATAATTTTGAATTTGTACCCCTACGTCAAAGTATTGGTTTCATCGATTATATTTCTTTTGAAAAATCAGACTTGATACAATCACTTCAAGCGGGTCAATACCAATTATTCAATGAGAATTTAACAGGAAATATTTCCTTAAATTACAACCGATTTGAATCAGATATAAGCACTGTGAAATTGGAAGATTTAGAGTTAGCCATGATTGATAAAGGTTATAAAAACATTCAAACTCTAGCACTAAAAGATGGCCAGAGCAAGGTTAAAATTGATTTAAACGAACCAGCATCTTTATGGAAATGGTTCATTCTTCTAGCTGTTTTGTTTTTTGTAACTGAAATGGCGCTGATTAAATTTTTGAAAAACTAACACATGCAGATACTTATCAAAGGGGCAACAATCTTGGATAAAAAATCTACTTTTTACAAACAAAAGGTGGATTTATTGATTCAAGATGAATTCATTGTAGATATACAGTCGAATATTGACGCCCAGGAAAATTGGCTGACGATAGAATCAAATGACCTTTATATTTCCAATGGATTTGTGGATTTAAAGGCAGATTTTTGCGACCCAGGATTTGAGCACAAAGAAACAGTTGAAGGTGGATTAGACACTGCCGCTTTAGGTGGATTTACGCACGTAGCTGTTGTTCCGAGCAATCAACCCGTTACCGACAGTAAAACCATCGTTGAATACCTGTTAAAAAGAGGTGAAAACCATGTTTGTCAAATATACCCGATTGGTGCATTAACCAAGGGATTAAAAGGCGAGGAGATTTCAGAAATGTTTGATTTGTATCAATCAGGTGTGCGCCTTTTTTCAGATGATAATCATCCGGTGACCTCGAGTATCATGTATCGATCGCTGTTATATGCCAATAACTTTTCAGGGACCATCGTTGCGTTTTCAAGAGACAAACACCTAGCAAGTGGCGGAATGGTGAATGAAGGACAAGCGAGTATAGAAACTGGATTGAAAGCAGACACAGAGGTGGCTGAATGGTTGGAAATCCAAAGAAATATTGAACTTTGTCGCTACACCAATGGTCGACTGCATCTCACAGGGATAAGCTCCGGTAAATCGGTTAAATTAATCAAAGAGGCTAAGTTAGAAGGCTTACATATCACGGCAGATGTTCATGTTGCCAACTTGCTTTTTACCGAACAAGATGTATTGCAGTTTGATTCAAACTTTAAACTTATGCCTTGCTTGAGAACAGAGGAAGATCGAATTGCACTTTGGGAAGGCTTGAAAGACGGCACACTGGATGCAATTGTATCAGACCACCGACCGCAAGATATAGAGGAAAAGGAACTCGAATTTGATTATGCTCACTTTGGGAGTATACAACATGCTACTTTTTTCGCTTCATTAATGGAAACGAATTTTCTTTCGAAAGAAGATTTGTGCGACATCTTAGCAAATGGTGGTCGAAGAATTTTAGGAATTGCTCAAAATGTAATTGAAATTGGCAACAAGACTGATTTAACGATTTTCTCAACCAAATCACCTTGGACCTTTACTTCCGATCAATTAAATTCAGGCATACGCAATAGTGTTTACCTAAATAGAAGTTTTGATTCAGAAATCATTGGGGTGGTTAGAAACGGCAAAGCAATGTTAAAAGAGGCAGTGAATGGATA
>JAHKAT010000010.1 GCA_018825925.1 Bacteroidota bacterium
CCTAACAACCATTTAATGCCCGGTATCGATCCGCATGCCAAAAAAGCAATGCCCAAAATCAACACAAACTCAGCTGTGAAGAGTAATAGCAGATTGCTGATTAGAAAATAATTTGGGAACTGATGAAAATAAAATAAAGTAAGAGGAAAAGTACTGATGGTTGCTGAAAGACCTAAAGCAGTGGCTTGAATTAATTTCATACCAAAATTAGATTTCACAAATACCAATTTCGAAAAAATTGGATAAAATAAAAAGATTCCTATCATTGCCGCATAGGATAGTTGAAAGCCGATGTCGAACAGGTAATTCGGTTCATAAATCAGTAATAAAAATGCAGAGAAAAACAACACATTTAAAGGTTGGCTATGACGCTGAAAAACTTTGGCCATAGACAGTAAGCCAAACATTAAAACCGCTCTACAAACAGAAGGAGAAAATCCCGTAATTGCGGCATAAAGAATTAAAAAGGTCAATGCCACAAATAAAGCTTGATATTTAGACAACAACCGGGGTAGTTTTCCGAGTAAATACAGCAAAATATTGAGCACTATGCCCACATGCAAACCCGACACTGCCAAAACATGCATGGCACCAGCACTTGAAAAACTTTGAGTGGTTTCGGTGTCCAACTGATCTTTGTCTCCCAAGACAAGCGCTTTAATCACACCCAATTCTTGACCTGAAAAATACAAAGCAAGTTTTTCCGATAATGCTCGGTCTAACCAAACCAAATATTTTTCAATTTCCGATAAACCAGAGTTCATTCTATAAACCTCTTCCGGATTAACAAAACACATGGAGTGAATATTTTTTGATTTCCAATATTTTACCGCATCAAATTCACCCGGATTTCCTCCGTTTTTAATTGGAATTACCTCAGCATTCAACCGAAGTACATCTCCCCTTTCAAAAACACCAGATTCAACTTTTACATAGGCTAGAATTTTTATGTTTTGAGGAATTTTCTGGCTTTCTGTATAGATGGATTTTGCATTTAAAATACATTTTTTCCATTCTTTATCATTGATGGCAATTTCATCTATTTCAGCTTCATAGACTCGTCCTTTATAATAGTAATTCTCCCAATTATTTAATTGAAGTTTGACATTTCGCTCCCTTCCATAATCCACACCCAGCCCCATAAAAATCATCAAGAGAAGCAACTGCCCGAGCACAGAATTTCTAATTGATGTTTTTAAGAAAAAAAAGACCAGTGGAAGAATTAAAATTGAAAATGGAACACTCCTGAACAGAATATACTCAGAAATTGTAAAACCCACAGCAAAGCCAATTGTTATCCAAACGAAGGTGAATTGAGGTATCGGCAAAAATTGATTAATCTTCATGTCAAATAGTGTCAATCGAAAATAATAAAAATATCAATAGTCGGATGAACAATTTGCAACTAAAAAAGCATGGATTGAACAAAAGTTATCCATTAAAACCCTTACATTTGTGCTGAAATTCAGAAATCAAGATGATAAAAATTACCCTTCCGGATGGTTCTATTCGCGAAGTAGCTAAAGGCACTTCAGCGTTAGACATAGCCATGCAAATTTCAGAAGGTCTGGCTCGAAATGTACTAGCCGCCAAAGTGAATGATCAAGTACAAGACGCGAACACCCCGATCAATACAGATTCAACATTGAATCTTTACACCTGGAATGACCAAGAAGGAAAAACAACTATGTGGCATTCATCGGCCCATTTAATGGCTGAGGCACTCGAGTTTTATTATCCAGGAATCAAATTAGCAATTGGTCCGCCAATAGCCAATGGATTTTATTACGATGTTGATTTCATGGATTACAATATCTCTGAAAAAGACCTTGAAAAGATTGAGCAAAAAATGAAAGAATTGGCAAAAGAAAAACTGCCATTTGTTCGAAAAGAGATCTCTAAAACCGAAGCTATTTCATATTTTGAAGGAAAACAAGATCCTTATAAATTGGAGTTGCTGAGCGAATTAGAGGATGGAACCATTACTTTTTATACCCAAGGAAATTTTACAGATTTGTGTCGCGGTCCGCACATTCCGCATACCGGCTTTATAAAAGCAGTGAAATTAACTGCAATTGCTGGTGCCTATTGGAGAGGTGATGAAAAGAATAAACAATTA
>JAHKAT010000170.1 GCA_018825925.1 Bacteroidota bacterium
CACTTTGATAACGAGCAGACGCTGGTCGAGCGTAAGGCGATGCATAATTGCCTCCTAATCTTTTTGCAGGTCTTCCATTGCCTTCTTGGCTTTTAACATTGTGGTTATTCTTGGCTTTTGTTGACACGGTTTGGCAATTCCTTTAAGCATAACTCTAAATCAATCAATGTCTTACTTTGTAAAAAAACAAACCAGATTAAAAAATGAAAGGCATAAATAGAATTTGAAACAAGAATTTGAACGGCCTTAAGCCGTTTTTCCCTGCTCTATTAAATCTGTCCTGCCGACAGGCGGACGGATTATCTGTTCACCAGAACAGAGCAAGTTGTGTTTTCAGGCAATCGAAATGAATTCCGTGCCTCAATACAACTTGCCCTTGCAGGGGCCTAAAACTCCCTCCGAAGTCGGGGTTTTCTAAAAATTAAAATTGGAATGATGATGGAGAATCAAGAGAACAAAAAACAACACAAAGGTGGTAGGAATCCCAAAAAGGATCCTAGCATCCATCGTTATGTTTTTCGTTTAACGGATCAGGAAAATGCTAAATTCCTTTCGCTTTTTGAAGCTTCGGGATTAGACAATAAAGCTCGTTTTATTACTTCAGTACTATTTGAAAAGCAAATAAAAACGGTAAAAGTAGACATGGCAGCAATGGATTATTACATGCGTTTAACCACTTTGTATGGTCAGTTTCGGGCGGTTGGTGTCAATTACAATCAGATTGTCAAGATACTATACCGCAATTTTTCTGAAAAGAAAGCAGCAGCTTACCTTTTTAAATTAGAAAAACAAACATTAGAATTAGCTCAGTTGTGTCGCGATATCGCTCAATTAACAGCGGAGTTTGAAATGAAACATTTGAAAAAAGAAGAAAAATGATAGCGAAAATTGGTCGTGGAGCAAATATAATTGGTGCACTTTCATATAATCATCTAAAAGTTGACCAAGAAAATGGAGCAATACTAGCGACCCACAGAATAAGAGAAACAGTCAATGGACAGTTTACCGTAAACCAATTATACAGTTCATTTGAACCCTATTTAATAGCAAATAGACGAACAGAAAAACCTGTTTTACATATCTCACTCAATCCAAATCCAAAAGATAGTGTTACTGATGAAGACTTTAAAAAGATCGCGAAAGACTATATGGAACTTATGGGATATGGTGACCAGCCATACGTAGTTTTCAAACACACTGATATTGAACGAACGCACATTCATATCGTTTCGACCTGCGTTGATCGTTACGGTAAAAAGTTATCTGATTCCTATGAAAAATTGCGCTCTATGAATGCTTGTCGCGAACTGGAACAAAAATATCAATTGCTTCCTGCTACTGAAAAGAAACACAATTCGAAAGAAGTAATTTTCAAAACCGTTGACTACAAAGCAGCCAATGTAAAAAGTCAAATAGCATCGGTAATTCGGCATTTACCAAAGTATTACCAGTACCAAAGTTTAGGAACCTATAACGCATTACTTTCTTTATTCAATATCACTGCCGAACAAATAACAGGAGAAATTCAAGGTCGGATTAAGCAAGGACTCGTTTATTTTGCATTGGATGAAAAAGGAGAAAAAGCAACAAATCCGTTTAAATCATCTCTCTTTGGTAAACAAGCTGGAATGGATAGTTTGCAAAACCATTTCGAACAATCGAAAGTAAAAATGAAAACAGAGCCTTCGAAAGACATCCTTAAAAATTCAATTGAAGTTGCCATGAACAACACTACCAATGGAACCGACTTTAAAAAACAATTAATAGATCAGGGAGTTTATACCGTTGTTCGAAGAAATGACCAAGGGCGAATATATGGAATAACTTTTATTGACCACGAATCTCGCACGGTTTGGAATGGATCACAATTGAGTAAAAATTTATCTGCTAACGTTTTTAATGAGTTATGGAAAAAGGATGGAACTAACCAAGTTCAGAGTCCTAGTAAAATTGATAAAACAGTCTCATCCCAAAATCAAGAAAATGATTCCAAACCAGAAAATGAAAAACCGCACGCTCTTTTCGATTTTCTTAATGGAAATAATTCAACCCATTCTAATATTGATTTTGGCCTTGTAGAAAGCCTTGGAAGTTCGCTACCAAATGGACAAGGTGAAGATTATGAAGAGCAAGCATTTGCTAATCAAATGAAGAAAAAGACGAAACGAAACAATCGTCGCGGCAAGAAATAGTTTCAGCGAGACAACCAAGGTCAATTGATGCCAACGGAAGTCAATTAACTTAGATTCTTTAACGTTCGATCTATTTTCGCTCGTTACATTTTTAACTTTTCAATATGCAAGGAGAAGACGACTTAAGAGGACTCGCCAAAATAATGGCTTTCATGCGTGCGGTAAGCATCTTGTTGGTACTGATGCACTTCTACTGGTTTTGCTATAGCTTTTTCTTAGAAAAAGGTTGGACGCTAGAAATCATCAATAAAATACTAAGTAATTTCCAGCGAACGTCAAGCCTATTCTCTCACACCATATACACCAAGATTTTTGCACTGGTGTTGTTAGCTTTAAGCTGTTTGGGAACAAAGGGCGTCAAAAACGAAAAAATTAGTTGGACAAAAATA
>JAHKAT010000171.1 GCA_018825925.1 Bacteroidota bacterium
AGATCGTACGGATTGAAGCCTAGATGAAATAAATGACCGTCCCAAAGAAATCGAAAATAATCTACGGAGAAAAAAGGAAGTTGAAGGCAGCAGACAAAAGCTGACAAGGCGAAGACTAAGAGTATTGATTTGGAACTTTTTAATCTTCTACAAAGTAAAAAAGAGATTCCAAAAAGTACAGAGTACAGGCCAATGACTAAAGGAAATGCTTTGCTAGCATTAATCCCTAAAAGAATGTATAGAGTACTGAAAAATAGAAGGATGAGAAAAGTATTCAACCAAATTTTCCGACTCAAAGGAATCATTTATTGGAGGCTCTGATTTCTCCGATAGTATAGAAAAACACCATTCCATAACCAGCACAAAGCATCAAATGGAAAGGAACCATACCAATGTCGCCATAAGCCAAACGGTTGATTGCAGTAAACCCAAAGACAAGAAATAATATGAACTCGCCAATATTGATAATTGACAAACTCTTTTTATCGTATTTGTTATTTTTTTCTTCCCCTTTTTTAAGAACATTGAATTTTGGGGTTCTGACAAATGAACTTTTTATCCCTAAATAACCTTCTATAACTGCTACAGTGTTCGATAAAGACAATCCCATAGACACGATTAGAAATTGGAAAAAACGGACAACAAATCGGAAGAATGAACCCAAAGTATTTTCTGTTTTGTCGCGGAAAGCGTGCCAATAATAATACATCAAGAAAATGGTCGAAAGTATGAAAAGAGAACCAAATTGAATTACGAAATTTAAATCGGAGAAGCTGTCCTTGATGTGTAAAACTGGCAAGGTCAATAAACTCAAAGAAAGTATGAAAATAAAGACGGAAGAATTAAATAAATGTGATAATCCGTGAATTCGATCGCCTAGTTTAACTCCTTTGGTGGTTAATAAGGTTTTCCACATTTTAATAAAACATTCAGCGCCGCCTTTCATCCAACGATGTTGTTGATTTTTAAGAGCTGACATGGTAATAGGTAATTCTGCAGGAGCCACAATGTGCTCACAATAAACAAATTGCCAGCCTTTTAATTGAGCTCTGTAGCTAAGATCTAAATCTTCAGTAAGGGTATCGTGTTCCCAACCGCCAGCATCTTCGATGCATTTTTTACGCCAAACTCCACCTGTACCATTAAAGTTGATAAAGTGCCCACTGGCAGTTCTACCTCCTTGTTCGATTGCGAAGTGTCCGTTCAAACCAAAAGCTTGAAGTTCGGTAAGAAGTGAATAGGTTTTGTTTAAATGCCCCCAACGTGTTTGCACCACACCCACATTGTCATGACTAAAATGCGGCATTACTCGTTTTAAGAAATCGGGTTCAGGAACGAAATCGGCATCAAAAATAGCAATGAAATCTCCTTGAACTTGATCCATGGCATCGTCCAAGGCACCTGCTTTGTAGCCAGTTCTATCCGTACGGTGAACGTGTTGAATATTTAGTCCTGTAGCCGCAATTTCGGCCACTTTTTTAGCGATTACATCCTTTGTTTCATCTGTAGAGTCATCTAAAACTTGAATTTGAAAACGGTCTCTCGGATAATCAAATGCTGCAATTTTTTCAATGATACGGTCTGCCACATAAAGTTCATTATACATCGGCAATTGAACCGTTACAAAAGGAGTAGTATCAGGATTATAAACGGGTTCAATTTTGGCCGCTTTTGTTTTTTTATTTCTCGCATAAGCGATAGCCAATGTAAGTTGAAGTATACTGTAAAAGAAAATCATGATTAAACATGTTCCATAAAAAAACAGTAGGATTTTTGCGAATAAATGCGACCAATAATGCTCTTTTTCACCACTATCTCCCCAGTTAAACATCCACGAAACTTTAAGCGCAACCCCAAATTTTAAATCTGGGCGATGAGTAGGAGTAACTTCAAAATCAAATTTCTTTGGATTGAAATCGGCTGTCAATACCTTTAATGAATATTTTCCATAAGGGATTTTTGAAAAGCGAAAAGTTCCATCCGCATTCGTTTCCACAATAAACTTTTTCCCTTCAAGCTTATGTGTTATTTGAATCTCAACTTCAGGGCGACCCCAGTTGGTTTTTTCATCATAAACATAACCTTTTATAGTTGCGTTTTCCTCAGCAAACACATTGAATTGTGCTAATATAGCTACAAGTGTAAGCAAAAATGCGAAGACATTTTTTGGCATAAGTTCCCTTAGAATTTTGAACAAGTAAATTTCAAAGATATTTAAAAACTGCAGATAATATCTTTATTCCGGCAAGTATTGTTCCCTTTAATGTTCCACTAACCTTTGATACGCCGATTCGTTTCTTATAATTAACGGGAACTTCAATGAATTTCATTTTGTGTTTAACGGCCTTTATTTGCATTTCTATGGTCCAGCCGTAAGTTTTGTCACTCATCTTCAGTTGGCTTAATGCTTCCGTTGTAATGGCTCGAAATGGTCCCAAATCTGTAAACTTTGCACCGTAAAAAAGGCGAATTAATTTGGTCGCCAACCAGTTCCCAAAAACTTGTTGTGGTGTTAATGATCCTCTTTCTTTTTTCCCAAGGGCTCGACTACCAATTACTAACTGGCAATTGTTTTCTAGGATGGGTTGCACAACACTAGGCAGTTCACCTGGGTAATCCGAAAAGTCACCATCCATAAAGACGATTATTTCGGCACCTAATTCTTTCGCTTTTTCAATACCAAGTAAACAGGCCCAACCATATCCTTTTCGATTTTCTGTTAATACGATAGCACCATTTTCACGTGCAACATTCACTGTATCGTCTGTTGAATTATTATTGACAACGATTACATGATCTACCCAATTTCTAGGAATTTCTTGTACAACAAGACCAATAGATTTTTCTTCATTATAGGCAGGGATGATTACCGCAATGTTGGGTTTTTTTTCGATCATAAATAAAAGTGCGACTCAAATTCCAATTACTTAAAGTACTTTAATTGAAAAGAGGATGACTTTTTTTATCAAGCCATTTTTGGTTGTAATTTTTTGGTGGCGTAGGACGGAACTCTTTGGGCATATGACTTACTTGTCCAGAATTTGTTAAGGCGAAAAACAAAAACAAATCATAATCCAATGCCATGTACGCGCGGTTATTTCCACTTACTGAGGGCATTAATTTATTTCCAGGTCTGTTTGTATTATAAGTTTTCCAACCTTCTGATTTGGAATGGAAAACAGTATCTGTATAAACCAATTTGAATTTAGGCGAGGCGTAAAAATTGTTCTGATGTGGATAAGAGGCTGTGCTATGGCAGCTTAAGCAGCTGGATGCTCTATACATATCGTACGTAACCCCGCCTTCAGGTTCACTTTTTTCGTTCAATACAAACACTTTATTGATTTTCCCGTCAGCGTGTTCTCCACCAACTTTGGCAACATCAATGGGTCCTGATAAACGGTTGCCGAAACCAATATTAGCCATTCCGTATTGAGGTGCTTTTGGGTTTAGAAAAGTTTCTGTCAATTCCGAGGTGCCATCGTTGATTTCCGTATCCATTCCCCACATTACCCCTTGAAGAGTTAGGCGGTCGAAAGTCGTTTTTCCCTTGCTGGATGCGTCGTAAATATAGGTGGCAAAAACCCATCCTGTTTCAGGTGCCGCAATAGTATCCTTTATAATAATGTCAAATTGAATCCAATTTAGAGTTTGAAGCTTCGACTTCTCAGTTTTGTTTGGACCATAAACAATTGGACGATAAACTTGTAGCTGTGAAGTTCCTTTCAAAACGGGCCATTGCTCTGGAGTAACATCGGTGGCGGCCGCTTTTATGATGATCGAATTTTGGGCGAATTGGGCGGCTTCAGTGGTATAGGTTGGATAAAATCCATTTGGATCTTTTTCCTTCCAAAGTTTATGTAAGGTATGAGCGGCGACATTATTGTAATATACCGTGACATGATTTTGCATAGGTCCGTTATATCCATATTCCTTAAAAACCTCTTTTCGAAGTACCTGCCCCGTTAATGTTCCTGAAATTGGTTCCGCACCGTCCCAACCCGTTTTAGAGAAATGTTGACCAGCCCATGCCATATTGTACCAATTTTTTTTCTCCTCACTATTGATCCATCGTTTGGGCTCGTTCACCATGATACTCATTTCTTTGGCTACAAAATCATGAATTGCCTCCATATAAGCACCAGCATTTTTTAATGTGAGCTTTTTTCCATCTGCGATTTTGTCCCAAGTGGAGCTGTTTATTTTCGGCAACTCTTTCGGGTAGTCGAAGTTTGCTTTGTACAAGGGACCGTTATATTCTGTTTTATCGGGAATGTCGCCATTGTGATTTGCAAAAGGGTCGAATTCAACCTTGGTCTCTTCTATTTTTTTCATCTGTGATTCACAGGATAATAATCCAATCAAAGGAAACACGTAAGCAATTTTTAAACTGAATATTGACTTCATCAATAAAATCATTTATGACTAATAAATCAATCAACTCAAAGGAGTATTCAGATTGATTTAATTAAACAAGTACGCCTAAAATAGTGACATCATCCACTTGAAACTCTTCTTGCTTCCAAGCTTCAAATTCTTCTGAAAGCCACTTACCTTGGTTATTAAAATCTTGTATATTTAGTCTTATTAATAAATTTTTAAAACCTTTCTGCTTTAATTTTTTGTTGTTTGGACCACCGAATTGATCTGCAAAACCGTCGGAGGCTAAAATTAAAACATCTTTTTTACGAAGCTTGTACGACTTTGTGGTAAAAGGGTTACGTTTAAAATAAGGGCCTACAGGTTGCTTGTCTCCTTTTATTTCCGCAATCAATTGATTTCCATTTATTATGTCGTCCTCAGGTTGTATGATATACAAGGGCATATTTGCCCCAGCATATTTTAATTCATTCGTATTTCTATCAAAAACACACAATGAAATATCCATACCATCTTGAATGGAATGACCCTTGGTTTTTTCAAAAGTTTCTTCAATAAATTGACTGGTGTAATTGAGTATTTCACCTGGATCTATCGTATTGTTTTCATGAACCGATTTGTTTAAAGCATTTAAACAAACCAAACTTAAAAGAGCTGCAGGAACACCGTGACCTGTGCAATCTGCGATGGCGAAAATCAAAACATCATCGATGGATTTAGACCAAAAGAAATCGCCGCTTAAAACATCTTTTGCCTTGGCCATTATAAAGTGGCCTTCGAAATATTCAGATAGCGCGTCAATATTAGGCATGATGGCTTCTTGAATAATTCTACCGTACTGAATACTTTCCGAAATCTCTTTGTTTTTAATTTCTATAATTTCTTTTTGAATAACGAGCTCCGCAGTTCTTTGTCGCACAGTTTCCTCCATTCTTTCAAAACTCATGGAGTTGTTAATCGAAATAGCCATTTGAGCGCTCATTAAATCCAATGCTTGAAAAGATTCTTTTTTAAACTGATTTTCAGAAATATTATTCCCTAAGAAAATAATGCCAATAATTTGATTTTGAAGCATTAAGGGTTGACAGTAAATAGACTTTGTACCAGTAGCATTTACAAAAGCATCCGATGAGAAAAGCTCACTTTTTATAGCCTTATCAATAATTATTGTTTTGGCTGTACGCATTACATAATTAATAATCCCAATCGGATATTGATCAATCAAGGCATCTTCCGTTAAAGGCAAGCGCATCATTGTTTCGACATGATTGTTTACTGATTTTGCGTATAGTACTGGTTTTGAATTTTCAATAAGTATAAGGTAGGCGCTTGTTGCTACGGCTTGCTGAACGATTACTTTCATCACCTTATTTACGAGACCATCCATTTGGATTTCTTCGGAAATTGCTCGCGAAGCTTTTAAAATATTGTCGAGAGTTATATGAGTATCTACGTTGTTATTTCTCAATGTCGCCTTTTCACTAATGTCTGGTTTTTCTGAAATTCCATTTAAATTAAACTCTTGTTCAAGCCGTTCACTAAATCGATGCGCTCCCCAAAGTTCATAGGCTTCAATGGCTTCAATTAATACTTTTTTGAAGCTCTCTTGTTCTTGTGATCTGTATAAAGCACGGCCTAGTTTTTCCAAACAAAAGGCTTTTAAGTGCACATATTTATCGATGTCGTTTGATCGGGTAATTTTAAATAGTTCTTCAATTAATTGACTTTGACTTTTGTTTTTAACATGGCAAAAAAGATTCGCGATATCAAAAAGAACCTGATAATTGGAGGGATTAAATTGGGCAGCCTTTCTTAATACGCTTAAATGTCTCCGTCTATTTTTCCTAGCTAAATCGATATTTTCCTCAATGATTACGGCGTAAAAATGATGCCAGATACTATGTTGCATTCCTTTAGACTCATCAAGTAAAAGTTCTGCGGTCTGCAAAGTTGATAATTCATCGCTAAAATCATTGAGAAAAACCGCACGCATCATTTTATTCACAAAAAGCGCATGAATGAAATGTTTAGAGGCATAATTAACGACATTGGTATCAATTTTTTGATCGACGTAAACGACAGAATTAAGTTGATTGTCAAGAGTTTTTTCTGTGAAAAATAGTGCCGTTTCATAAACAGAGTCTAAAACCAATTGCATTTCTATAGCTCGCGTTTGAAAAACGAATTTTTTAAAATCGAGTACCTCCGCTTTAAGATCTTTTAAATTGCCTCCAAAAAGCAAATCATTTTCTACGGAGGCCGCTCTGGCACAGGCCATATGGAAAAAGTCGCCGATTTGCGAACCGGATCGATAAGCTCTTTCAAATTTTAAATGGGAATCTTTAAATCCTTTCACCCATGTATTTGAAAAATAAGCATTTATAAACTCAATTTCTGATTTCTGATGATACGAGTTCA
>JAHKAT010000172.1 GCA_018825925.1 Bacteroidota bacterium
GCGTATGAAACGATAGTTGCGAACGCCGTTTAAATAAACTAAAGACGAAACCGGTAAACCTTGTGCTTTGAAATGGTTACTATCCGTCCAAGTTATCTTGCAATTGTCGAAATACGACAAAGAGTTTTGTATAGTGTAGATATCTGCAAACACTGCACGTTTACAATCTCTGATTTCAGAGTTCCCTAAGGCTTGTACAATACCGCCCGTTTTCATAGAAAAATGCGAGTTGTAAACATTTCCGGCATTCGCCCTACTCGAAACCAGAACTCCAATTTCGGCATGCTCAATAACAGATTTGTTTTTCATCACCAAATGCCCTTGCTGGCTGTTGTTCAAGTTGCTATTTAAACTAACTGTACCTTGTGGGAAAGATCTATTACCGCGAACTTCTACACCTAACCATATATCACCTTCTTGGCAACGCTCGTCTATGGTCAGAGTTGTGTTGTTTAAAACCAGTTTACCCCCTGATAAATTATTGCCACCTTCTTCAATGATCAAACGCGCGTTCTTGTCGAACTCAATACGTAGGTTATTGACCGTAAGAACCCTTCCACGTGGAATGCGCAATTCATTGCGAACATGCAGCACATTGTCACCATCAACATCGAGAGGAGTACCTCCATTGGCCTGGTCGTTCCAAGTTTGGTCCGAAGTGAGGATGAAGCCGTCTAGTTCGTTTATGCTAAAATCTTGACAGCAGATTGCTTGTTTAAAATGGTCACCATAATTGTCACTGTCTAACGACCCATTGAGTGAATAAATTAATGCAGAAGGACTGGCTGATAAGGGATGGAAAGGATTGGAAGCATTCGTAGTTATTGCTAAAAAATTATCAACCCATCCTGGACTACTGGATTCTGGATTTGTGATTAATGCAACTCTATTGGCACCTATCAACATCATATCATGATTGAGAGTTAACTCTATTGCTGACATGAAAAAATCATTCATTCCTGAAAAAGCCAAAGGCTGTGATACAGGCACTCCTCCGCCGGCAGGTTCTATTTCAATGCGATCAATTGCAGATCCATTATGAACTTCGTGTGTGACATAGGCAAATTTTCCATTTTGTGTCAACTCTATACCCTTCAACTCTTTTTGAAAGTCATTTGGATATTTATATTGCTTAATTGAATTTTGAATTAGATTTCCGCTAATGTCAAAATCCAAGAACATCAGTGACCGCGCATATGTAGTTCCAAAATGTCTAAGTCCTTGCGTCAACCGAAAATTGCCATTTGGCAGCGTTATTACTTCAAATTCTGTTCGACTGTATTGATTAGTTTGAGAAGAACCTGAGCCAAATAATGAAGCGTATTCTACTATTTTGGTTCCATTGGTAATATTAATCCCGTCAATTGTATAGCGCCAAACACTTCCTTGGTTCGTTACAAACAAAAATCTTTTGCCCTGAGCATTCATAGACGTTACGGTGATCCCTGTTGTAGCTTCGTTAAAGAAATTCTCAATTTCGTCATTTATTTCTTGTAAAGGATATGCGTTTGTTTTATCCGCAGCATCAGTAGGATTATGTCTGATTAATGGTACACTATTAGTTGTCAATTTTCCAAACTCGTCATACTCAACATGAATGGTGGAGTAATAATAAAAATTTCGCGCAGATGAAGTTGTACCATTATTTCCTTGATCAATCGTACTAATAATATGGTATTTATGGCATTCACCATGCACAGGCACAATCATATTACTAGTCATTCCTTTCATTTCATTCATGGCCGAGCTTTGGGTCAAATCAACTTGATTCAAGGTAGCATAATGTTTTCCGTAACGATCAAAAACGTTCTGACCTAGAATGAAGAAAAGCAACCTGCCATTGTGATCAACTTGTATATTTTGAGTGGCAAAATGTTCAGACCCTCTACCGTCATAACCATTGAAGGGGTAGTTGCCTTGATCTCCTGGCGACGGTAGATTCATTGTCAATGATTGCGGCTTTAAACCCCATTTCGGAGCAGCGATATAATATTCATTTTGTCCGAAGACACAGGCTGTAAATAGCAGTAACAAGCCCAGTAAACATTGTTTTTTCATGTTGATTAGATTAAAAATTAGAAGCTGAAATTCATAAAAAAAAAAAAAAAAAAAACA
>JAHKAT010000173.1 GCA_018825925.1 Bacteroidota bacterium
CCTCATCAACAGTCATATCTAACACATCAGAAATTGATTTTCCTTTAAATCGAATTTCTAAAGTCTCTCTATTGAATCGTTTTCCTTGGCAAGTTTCGCACTCTACATAAACATCAGGTAAAAAGTTCATTTCGATTGTTCGCACACCTGATCCTTGGCAAGTTTCGCATCTACCTCCTTTTACATTAAAGCTAAAACGACCGGCTTTATAACCACGAATCATGCTTTCAGAGGTCTTTGTAAACAACGTACGTATTTCGGTAAAAACTTCTGTATAGGTTGCAGGATTTGAACGTGGTGTCCTTCCTATCGGACTTTGATCAATTGCAATTACTTTGTCAATGTGTTCTAAACCCTCAATTTTTTTATATGGTTGTGGTTTTTTAACACCATTAAAATAATATGCGTTTAAAATAGGGTAGAGGGTTTCATTAATTAAAGTAGACTTACCACTTCCTGAAACTCCGGTAACGCAAATCATTTTTCCTAATGGCAATTCGATAGAAACATTCTTCAAGTTGTTACCTGTTGCTCCCGTCAGTTTTAAGAATTTTCCATTTCCCTCCCGACGTTTTTTGGGGATGTCAAACTTCATTTTTCCGTTCAAATATTGTGCAGTAATCGTGTCTGATTTTAATGTTTCAGCTGGTGTACCAATGCTGATAATTTCTCCACCAAATTTCCCTGCTTTCGGACCAATGTCAATTACATAATCCGCTTGTTCGATCATGTCTTTATCGTGCTCTACCACAATAACTGAGTTTCCTAAGTCGCGCAATTGCTCTAACGAATGAATCAATTTTTCATTGTCACGCTGGTGTAAACCAATGCTTGGCTCATCTAGTATATAAAGAACTCCTACTAATTGCGATCCAATTTGGGTAGCCAGACGAATACGCTGCGCTTCTCCTCCAGAGAGTGATTTTGAACTTCGGTTTAAAGCCAAATAATCTAACCCTACATTCATTAAAAAGTTCAGTCTATCATTGATTTCTTTAACAACTTCTGTAGCAATGCGTTTTTGTTTGTCTGTTAAATGGTTATCTAAATCTTTGAACCAAACCGTTAAATCAGAAATATCCATATCACATAATTCTGCAATATTTTTATCGTTAACTTTAAAGAATAAAGCTTCTTTTTTCAAACGACTTCCTTCACAAACCGGACATTTAATTTCGTCCATAAATTCTTTAGCCCAACGTTTTATGGTAGTTGAACCGCTTTCATCAAATTGGTTTTTAATGAAATGCGAAATTCCTTCAAAGTCAATTTTGTAATCTCTAGCAACTCCTAAATCCTTTGAGTTAATAGTAAATTTTTCCTTTCCACCGTTCAAAATCATTTCCATTGCTTCCGCAGAAATAGATTCGATGGGGTCCGTATTTTTGAAACCGTATTTTTCTCCAATAATCTCCAACTGCTTAAAAATCCATGACGATTTGTACTCACCAAGAGGTGCAAAACCACCTGCTTTTATAGACATTTTAGCATTCGGGATAATCTTTTTAACATTGATTTCGTTAATCGTTCCTAAACCCTTACAGTGATCACAAGCTCCTTTTGGGGAGTTAAATGAGAACAAATTGGGCTCCGGATTTTGATAAGATATTCCCGAAGTAGGACACATCAAATTCCGACTAAAATAACGCACTTCATTCGAATCTTGATCTAAAACCATCAATACATTTTCTCCATGATGCATGGCAGTATTGATACTTTCTGATAAACGTTTTTGGTTATCAGCAGTATCTTCAACGAGCATTCGGTCAACTACAATTTCGATATCATGAGTTTTGTAACGATCTAGTTTCATCCCCGAGGTAATCTCGCGAACTTCCCCATTTACCCTAACTTTCAAGAAACCTTGTTTGGCAATTTGCTGAAACAACTCACCATAATGTCCTTTTCTAGCTCTAATAACAGGAGCCAAAATATTGATGCGTTTATTTAGAAAATCCTGTGTGATCAAGTCCTTGATTTGCTCATCTGAGTAGCTCACCATTTTCTCGCCGGTATTGTAACTGTAAGCATCGGCAGCACGAGCATAAAGTAAACGCAAGAAATCGTAAATCTCTGTGATGGTACCTACGGTTGATCTCGGACTCTTACTTGTTGTTTTTTGTTCGATAGCAATTACTGGTGAAAGTCCGTCAATTTTATCGACATCTGGACGCTCTAAGCCACCAAGAAACTGCCTCGCATAAGCCGAAAAAGTTTCGACATAACGGCGTTGCCCCTCAGCATAAATAGTATCAAAAGCGAGAGATGATTTCCCAGAACCCGAAAGTCCAGTGATCACAACTAATTTTTCTCTAGGGATGGAAATATCTATATTTTTAAGGTTGTGTACACGTGCACCTTGAACCTCTATTGTATTGTCTTTATCTAACATAATTTTGCAAAAAAGCAAAGTTAATCTTTTGATTTATTCTTTTAATAGAACACTTTAGAAGTTTATGTTAAAATCAATGGTTTACAATAATTTTTAATCAAATTTAGGAGCAAGAAATACTAAATTATCAACAACTTTTGTCCCGCTTTACGTTACAATCTTATTAGGCAAAACAATTGCCTAATAAGGATTTTCACTGCAATCGGGGCTATTTAGAGCGGTAAGAAG
>JAHKAT010000174.1 GCA_018825925.1 Bacteroidota bacterium
ACTTTGACTTGAACTTGTAAATGAATTTGGTCCAGTCCAATTGTAAACTCCGCCACTAACCGTGGACGTTGTTAAATTAATGACTTCGCCTTCACATACTGGTGAATTACTAGTTGGTACCGGCCTAGCAGGTGTTGGCCTTACATTGACAATCGTAAATCCTGCCGAACTTGAGCAGCCATTTAGAGTGGCAATAGCGGAATAACTTCCAGCACTCGCTAATTTAGCAGAGTCTATAACTGGATTTTGTAAACTTGAAGAAAAACCATTAGGACCCGACCAGGTAAATGTAGAACCAACATCCGAGGTGGCCATGAAATTAATTGGCTGTGTTTCACAAACAGGTGTGTTACTCGTTAAAAAAGGAATGGCTGGTTTGGGTTTAATCACCACAGAAGTGGTCATCGCTGGACCAATACATCCCTTTCTGGTAACATAAACGGTATAGTCACCTGTTGCTCCTAAGGAAACATTCGTAACCACTGGGCTTTGTTGTGTTGAAGAAAAACCATTCGGTCCAGTCCAAGAATAACTGGCATCTGTAACGAAATCTGATGACAAATTCAATGTTCCTTGCTCACAAACTGCTGTATTGCTCAAAGGATTTACGCCTGGAGGCAAAGCATTTACTACAACATCATGCGTCCCTGGTAAAGATGAACATCCATTGAAAGTCACAATAACTTGGTATATTCCAGCCTCTGCTGGTTTTACACTATCGCGAAAAGGACTTGACCCCGTTGCAACAAAACCATTCGGCCCTGACCAAGCATAGCTTGCTCCTGAAACCAAAGGAGTTGTTAAGTTTAATTTTTGATTTTCACAAACTGGTGAATTACTCGCTATCGAAGGTGTGATTGGCGTTTGAACTACATCAACATTCGCCAATCCTTGGTTACTCGTACAGCCCGATACAGTTATACTCAAGCCGTAAGAACCACCATTTATCGTTTGTGCGTTTGTTATCGTTTCAGTATCTGCACCCGGACTTGGAGAAAATCCATTTGGACCACTCCAAACATAAGTCGCTCCGGCAACTACTGGCGTACTTAGCACGATATTGTTACCAGAACAAACCGGTGAATTGGTTGTAATTATTGGAGTAGCAGGTTTTGGGACCAAGACAACATCCACACTACCGTTCAATGAGGTACATCCATTTACTGTCACATTCACAGTGTAGGTTCCAACCTTTAAACTGGATGCATTTGAAATGGTCGGACTTTGACTTGAACTTGTAAATGAATTTGGTCCAGTCCAATTGTAAACTCCGCCACTAACCGTGGACGTTGTTAAATTAATTACTTCGCCTTCACATACTGGTGAATTGCTGGTACCTGTAGGTCGTGAAGGTCTTGCTTTAACACTTACAATTGTATAACCAGTTGAGCTGGTGCAACCATTTAATGTAGCCGTAGCCGCATAACTACCAGCACTCGCCAATTTAGCTGAATCTATGATAGGGTTTTTTAATAATGATGAAAAGCCATTCGGTCCAATCCAAGAATAAGTTGCACCTGCATCAGAGGTAGCGAAAAAGTTAATTGGTTGGTCAACACAAACTGGTGAATCATTGGTTAATACTGGTGTTTCTGGTTTTTTATTAACGATTACATCCGTAGTTTGCGTTGGACCAACGCATCCATTTCTTGTAACAAATACGGAGTATGTCCCTGTGGCATTTAACGAAACTCCAGAAATTACAGGATTTTGCGCGCTAGACACGAACCCATTCGGTCCGCTCCATGAATAGATTGCACCTGCGATTGTTGTTGAACTTAAATTCAAACTTCCTTGCTCACATACCGGACTATTACTAGTCGGACTCACCCCAGCAGGTAGATCATTTACGACCACATTGAGTATTCCAGGTAAAGAAGTACAACCATTAAAGGTGTTCGTTACTTGATATGTCCCTGCATCTGCCAATTTCACACTGTCCCGTTCCGGATTTTGTAAAGCTGAAACAAAACCATTTGGTCCAGTCCACGAATAATTTGCACCTGACTCATTTGAAGCAGTTAAATATAATTTTTCATTCAAACATAGTGGAGAATTACTAGAAACGCTCGGTGTTGGTGGGATTTGTTTAACCGTTATGGTGGCCGGTGCTGAATTCACGCTAGGACAAAATCCATTCTTCAAAACAGCACGGAATAAAGTGGTTGTCGATAAATTTGTATAACTCTGATTAACAGTTGTATTTGAAATAACACTCCATGAAGCACCAAAATTTGTTGATTGTTCCCAATTAGTAATTCCACCAATATGGCCTGTCAAAGTTAGAGTTCCAGAATTAACACTACCACAAACTGAGGTACTTGAGCCAACTGAACCTCCAATTGTTGGCGAACTTCTTGTAAAATTCTTATTTAAACTATTATTTCCAGGATTTATATCCGTTGGGGTAGTACGTGCCGAACAAACAATTGTGTTGGCTCCTATTACTGTACCTGTGGTCACTTGTGCGACAAAAGTATAGTTTACGGTAGCATTCGCTCCTACAGCTAATGTGGTACTTTCTGTAATTACTGGTCCTCCGTTCAATTGATACGAACAACTTACGGGTAATGAAGCGCTAGCAAGTCCGTTATTTCTAATTGAAATCGTTACAGAATAGGGTTGATTCAAGTCGCAACCATCTGTGGGAGTAACCACACCAACACATGCCGCATCTTGAGAGTATACATTGGTACTTAATTGTAAAAAGCACAATAGGCAAAGAGAGTAAATTATCTTCATATACGTTCTAAGAAAACAGTGCAGCCAGAACAACGAAACATTTTAATGTAGCGTTTAAAGACAAAGCAAAGCTCTTAAAGATAGAATTATTTTAAATTTATTGAGAATCCGAACAACAAACTTTGTTGAAAAGGCAAGTAATCATTTTGATTTCTGCTGTCGTAGTAATGATTATACTCCAATTTTATATCAATATTTTTAATAGCCCGGACTTTTAGTACATACTGACCACTTAAGTTGTATATATCAAACTGATTTATCACAGGTTGAAAATAAGTAGAACCAGTAATGGTAAGCGCATTGTTTGGCTGAATTAACCACGACAAATAATTACTCCATCTAGCAAAGTCCAAATTTGTTGAATCACTTATTAATCTGGTTCTTTCGAGTAAAATGGAGCTTCCCACAAAAAACTTGAAACCATTTTTGTCAAAAAACTTATCGCGTATACCGGTGCCGATTAAAACTCTATATTGTTGGTCTAAAAACTCATTGTATTGAGTTTGGGAGTAAGTCTCTATTTTCCAAGTACTGGATTTAATTCGATAAGCGTATCTGACATGAAGCATTCCTTGATTTGAAAAAGTCTCCTGATTCGAAGCCACATAACTTAAATCGCCTAATAGGAAAATATTGCTTTTTTTGTTTTTGTACTGAACCAAAGGCCTTAAACCTATAGTATAGAGCGTTTTATTGACCTGTACTATATTAAACTGGCCGTTAATAATTCCACTCCATCCAGTTGTATCATCGTAAATTCTTTTATTCTCAATGTTGACTACTTGGGAATTAACTTCAGCCATGGAAAACAACAAAATTGTTGTGATGAATCTTTTAGCGAAGCGCATTTCTGTATAGTAAATAGGCAATCCCGGCGAACAACATATTAGGCACCCAAACCGCTATTGCAGATGGAAAACCTAGGTTGGAGGTAGCAACCGCCATCACCTTCATTGCAAAAATATACACAAACACAATCCCCAGCCCAATTGCAATATTCACGCCTATTCCCCCTCTCTTTTTACGACTAGCCACTGAAACCCCTATAATCGTTAGCACATAAGAGGCAAAAGGCAAGGAAGTTCTTTGATAAAACTCCAACTCATAAAAAGCTAAACTTGGCGAACCTCTTAATTTTTCTTTTTGAATAAAGTCTCGTAATTCCGTATAATTCATGGCTTCCACGATGTTTTGACGCGAAGCAATATCTTCTGTTTTAAAATCCAAAGCAATTCTGCGTTCAGAGCCCTCATTGATGTCGTCTCCATCTGGACTGACTTTCCTTTCATAGAACTCAGAAAAGATCCAATTTTCCGACTTTACATCATACTTTGCCGTACGTGCTTTTATAAAATAAATCAGCTTATTTTCAGGTGACCATTTTTCCATCACCAGATCATTGAAAATACTATCAGCACCATTGAAAGAGGTGTAATAGATCACTCTATTTCCTGGAAATTCAGCATGGTAATCTTCCACGTGATGAGCCACACGGTAGTAATTTTCCTCGAAATCAAGTCGTGCTTTATTGGAACGAGGTAAAATAAAATGATTTAAAATCAATGAAATAATCATTAACAATGTCGCAGCAATCATGTACGGACGAAGAAAGCGATTAAACGGTTTACCACTATTCAAAATAGGTATAATCTCAGTGTCTTGGGCCATTTTGGCGGTAAACCAAATTACAGCCAAAAAAATAATCATTGATGAATAGGTATTGCCGTAATACACTAGAAAGTTTAGATAATACTTCAAGAATATATCCGAAATCGGAGCTTTGTTGTCTATAAACTCACCCAGTCGTTCAGAAATATCAAACACCATTGCCAAAAGCATGATGATACCCAACATAAAGAAAAATGTGGATAAAAACTTCTTAATGATATATTTATCTAAAATACTTAGCATTAAAGTCGTGTTCTCAATTTAGGCAACATGCTATTTTTCCAAGTCGTAAAATCACCTGCGATAATATGTAATCGAGCCGTTTTAACCAACCAAACATAAAAGGCAAGATTATGAATCGTGGCTATTTGAATGGCTAAATTTTCATTGGCTTTCACTAAATGTCTTAAATATGCCTTGCTATAAACTTGATCGATACTAGAAGTGCCATTGGGATCAATTGGAGAAAAATCTTTTGCCCATTTTTCATTTTTGATATTGATGATTCCTTCAGATGTAAAGAGCATTCCATGACGCGCATTTCTAGACGGCATTACACAGTCAAACATATCGATACCTAATCCAATGCATTCTAAAATGTTTGCAGGAGTTCCTACACCCATCAAATATCTTGGCTTTTCTTTCGGCAGAATATTAGTAACAACCTCGGTCATTGCATATAGTTCATCCTCTGGCTCACCTACAGACAAGCCGCCAATTGCATTTCCAATAGCGTCGTGTGAGGCAATCGCTTCAGCGGATTCCATTCTTAAATCATTATAAGTACTTCCTTGCACAATAGGAAAAAGAG
>JAHKAT010000175.1 GCA_018825925.1 Bacteroidota bacterium
AAAAATGAATTTCTATTTAGAACTTTTGGACGAGCAAGTAAAAACAGAAGACGATAACCCAACGATTGGGATAATTCTCTGTCCGGAAAAAGATGATCTTGAGGTGGAATATGCGTTAAGAACTAGCTCCAAACCTATTGGGATTTCGGAGTACAAACTAACGCACAAATTACCCGAACAATTGAGAGGGAAAATCCCGAATAAAGAAGAATTAAAAAGAATGCTAACACGCGCTAAAAAATCATAGCAGCCCGTCGGGACGGCAACCATTTTTTTAGTGCTAGTCGTTAGCACTAATTGAAATCAAAAACACTATGACACAATCCCCCTTCATCTGGACAGTTTTTCTCACTTTGACATTCGCGTCCAATATCTGCAAAAGTCAGGTTCAAACTGATTCATTGAAAGACAGTATTATCAATTCAAAATTAAGTTCTGTTGGCCAAACTAAAATCATCAAAAATCCTCCCGCTAAAGGATATTCAAGAGGCTCTGGTAAGGTCTATTGTTCCTTGATGGATAAAGCTGGCAACCTTTGGTTCGGCACTACGTTTGATGGAGTCTATTATTTTGATGGAAAATCATTTATCAATTTTACTACAAAAGATGGACTTAACGGTAATTGCGTTTATTCAATTTTAGAGGATAAAGATGGTAATATTTGGTTTGGAACAAATGATGGTGTTTGTCGTTATGATGGAAATACAATAGCCGATTTTCCGATTGACGGCTACAACGGAGGTGCTGGAGCAATGCTCCAAGATAAAAATGGAACAATGTGGTTCGGTACATCCAATGGTGTTTATTGTTACAATGGAAATTCCTTTACTCATTTTTTAGAAAATGATAGCGTAGTAAATAAGAAAAGTCTTCATCTTAAATATGTGGATTGCATGTTAGAAGATAAAAATGGAAATATTTGGTTTGGTTCCGGAATGCAGGGCCAAGAAGCTATTTGCCGTTACGATGGAAAATCCATTACTAATTTTAAACCAAATGACGATGTTTGGATTTGTAATATGGTAGAGGATAAAGCAGGGAACATTTGGTTCTCTGGGAGAAATCACGGTTGTTTTCGATATGATGGAAATACCTTTACTGATTTTACGGAGAAAATTGGATTTAGTCCTAGAGTCGATACACTTGAAACTCTTTGTCTTACCGGAAAAGTTGGAAATGGTCCTATTTTAGAAGATAAAACTGGAAACATCTGGTTCACTGGTATTGAAATTAGGCTTGGTGGTGACGGCGGGATATGGAATTATGATGGGGAATCCTGTTCCAATTTGACTAATAAGGAAGGCTTTGGAAATAATCTTGCTTGGTGTATGGTTGAAGATAGAGAGGGAAATATTTGGATAGGCACACAAAATACCGGTTTGTACAAGTTTGATGGAAAAACAATTACCTGTTTTTCGGAATAGACCACATTAACCACTAATCGGACTAAAGTAACTCTTGCTTATACTTTTGGCATAAAACATATGAGGACAAGTGTAAATATGAATAACTACTGCTAACAACAAATAAAAATTCATTGCTGCTTCGTACCTTGCAGCAACGCTTTTTACATTTACCGTTAGGTGTAATGTTGCCATATCCCGAAAGAAAGGACCGCGTACGTAACTGTAAAGTAAATCTGACTAGCAAGAGCAGATGGAACCGAAAACTGTATTACTAGATCGAACTCTAGATCAATTGAAATTTTGATTTTATACCAATTTTTGGTAAATTTGAGTAAAATATCGATAATGAAGAACACATCAATATCACTCGGTAATTATTTTGAACAATTTGTGAGTACCCAGGTCTCGGCTGGACGCTATAAAAATGTTAGTGAGGTAATCAGAGCGGGGCTGCGACTCCTGGAAGATGAAGAAAGTAAAACCCTTGTGCTAAGAAATGCAATTCAAGAAGGTTTAAATAGTCCAAGAGTTGAAAATTTTGATTTTGACGCAAATCTTGAAAAATTGAAAGCTGAAAACAGAAAGAATGGCTAAAGTTATACTTCGGCAAAAGGCTATTGACGATTTAAATAATATTTGGGTCTATAGTTTCGAGAAAGGATCTCAAAATCAAGCGAACAAATACTACTCCTTGATCAGGTACGCCTGTAATGAAATTGGCAAAAATCCAAATCTCGGAAAAGTGTATAATGAAATAAGTGAAAATTTATGTGGCCTGAAATCTGGAAAACACATAATATTTTATCAATTGATATCAGGAGAAGAAATTGACGTAATCAGGATCTTACACGAAAGTATGGATTTGAAAACCAGATTGTTTGAGTGAATAAATACACCTAACATGGGTTGTACCCCAGCACCTTACACACTCTCTTCGTAAATCTGGTTTTTATGAGAAAAAAGTCTTATTTTAATGACCGCGAAGCAGCGCCGAAGGCAAAACGATATTGGGACTGCGCCGTGGCAAACCCCTTGTCGTTAAGGCCAATTAAAAAAGAAGTGGATATAATTCAATTTTATAAAAAGGACAAGTTCTTCACGAAATCAGAATATGATAGTTCTGGTCGAAATGAATTTTTTAGTTGGCCAGAAAGTATTGCTTCAAAAACGGGCTTTTTGGAAGAAAACACACTGTTCCTTAATTCAAACGCCCACTCCAATTTGAATTCAAAAACTATTGGACTCTTTGTTCTCCAAGATCATATTGAGGCACCCCCAAGAAAAAGAGATTTGAAAGAATTTTACTTCTTTTCTCCACAAACATTAAGGTCCAATGTCGAACTTTTTGAATTGATTAAAACTGGTGAAAGATATGAGGTATGGTTTGATGGAATTACTAACTCCTTTCAAATTGGAATACCAAAAAGGGATCGATTCAAATTGTGTAACCTAGAGATTGGTCAATCAGTGGAAATAAAAATCAACGGAAAACACGACTTTACTATGACCGGAAGGTCAGAAAGAACTTTTAGAGAAAAACAGTATTTAATCAAATACGTGGGTAAAGCTGACAGTATTGAAATTCTGGCACAAAATAAAATTGAAAAAATGAAGACTCTCAATGTCGAAAACCTTCAAAAAGTTGACCTAAGGAAAATATTGAATTAAAAATTTAAGACTATGAAAATACAACTCAACACAGACAAAAATATTCAAGGCACAGAAAATCTAGAAGCTGTTATTTCTGAAAAAATCAATCATAACTTTAAGCAATTTGCTGAAAACATTACACGTGTTGAAATACATCTTTCAGATGAGAATGCAAATAAATCGGGTCCTGACGATATACAATGTAAGATCGAAGCACGTATTGAAGGTGCACAGCCCGTGATGGTTGTAAGTAAAAATAGTTCAAAAGAAATAGCTATTGATAACGCAATAAACAAAATGAAAGCATCGCTTGACACTATTATTGGAAAAATAAAGAACAGATAGTTTCAAATTTATTTGCATTATAGGCAACAAATTAAGACAAAGTCGAAAAGGTAACACTACCTTCACTTCATACCCAAAAGCTCAAATTCGAGAGACAGGTACGAAGGTATAGCCTTGAACGTTGTGCAACATTGAACACATGAAATTCTTCAATCAAAACATTCTAAATGGCATTTATAGACTATTATAAAATATTGGGAATTGAAAAAAAAGCAACCCAAGCGGATATAAAAAAGGCTTATAGGAAATTAGCTCGAAAATATCATCCTGATTTAAATCCTAACGACAAGAATGCGGAGAAAAAATTCAAAGAAATTAATGAAGCTAATGAAGTTCTGAGCGACGCAGAAAATCGAAAGAAATATGATAAATATGGAGAAGATTGGAAACATGCCGATGAATTTGATAAAGCACAACAACAAAATCAACAATCACGAAAAGGTTCTCAAGGTCAATCCTCACGTAATTTTTCAGAAAGCGAATATTCCGACTTCTTTGAATCTATGTTCGGTGGTGGTACAACTAGAGGTGGAAGTGTTAAATTTAAGGGACAAGATTTTCATGCAGAATTGCATCTTGACCTGAAAGATGTTTATGAAACCCATAAACGCACCCTAACTGTCAATGGCAAGAATATACGACTAACAATTCCCGCTGGAGTAATAAACGGACAAATTATTAGAATAAAAGGACACGGTGGTGAAGGATTGAATGGCGGACCAAAGGGAGATCTGATTCTGGAATTTTCAATTGCCAACCACACCAATTTTAAACGTGACAAGGACAACTTATATGCTACCGCAGATATTGATATATTCAAGGCATTGTTGGGTGGCGAAATTACAATTGACACTTTTACAGGCAAAGTGAAGTTGGAAGTAAAACCCGAAACTCAAAGCGGAACAAAAGTGAAATTGAAAGGTAAGGGGTTTCCTGTCTATAAAAAGGATGGTGAATTCGGAGATTTGTACATTACTTACAATGTAGTATTACCAACAAAGCTGAGCGAAAAAGAAAAAGAATTATTTAATGAGTTAGCTAAATTGAGATCCAAATGAGTAAAGAAAAATTAATCCTAATTAACCAATTGTGTACACACTACCAGGTCGAAATGTCATTATTCTCTGAATTAAATGAGTATGGTATCATTGAAATACTAACAATTGAAGATTCATACTTTATTCATGAAGACAAAATAAGTATTGTTGAAAAAGTAGTCCGGATGCAAAAAGACCTTAGAATAAACTTGGAAGGTGTTGATACCGTGTTGAACCTTTTGGATAAAATCGATGATTTGCAAACTCAATTAAATACAGTACAAAACAGGCTTCGGTTATACGAAGACTAAAAAACGATTGCTCACAATACCTTAATGGCATTAAAACGACCTTAGAATAAAACATTAGTATTCATTGAATAATGAGGCTAGAATTAAAAATATATCTCAGGCTCTTACTATTCGGATGGTCAATCTACATTGTATCCATCGCGTTGATTTTGAATGCCTTAAATTTTGAACCAAAAGCTCGGTATTCCATCTATTTTATGGGATCAATAGGAATGATTGCGAAGAGTTTAATTTTTGGATTAAGTGTATTTAAATCCCTTAAATCTGTTAAAAATCAATTGGATTTTCTCAAAATTTTGATGTACCCGTTTTTTCTATTTATCTTATGGTACTCAATTATATTGATTTACCAAATTGAAATATTCAGATTTGATCTAAGCTATGGGTATTTTTCTAGATTTCCACATTGGTACAATCAGGTCGGGTCAATTTTTCTTTCAGGATGGTTGATTTTTATTACAAATCGATGGGAATATAAATCGAATACGAACAAGCAACGTTAAAAATGGCTAAATACTTTAAAAGTAAAATGAAGATATTATTAATCATACTAGGGGTAATGCTCGTCGTATTTATTGTCGTGCAGCTCTTTGCTCTTAACAGTCAAAGGAATATTGAAACTTACACTTATGAAGTCACTCAAAAATATGACACCTTTGAAATAAGAAACTATGAAGCAACTTTATTTACTTCAGTCAAACTCTCGACCAATGGGTATAAAAATTCTTCCAGCAAAGGCTTCTCGATTTTAGCAGGATATATTTTTGGAGGAAATGAAAAGAATGAAAAAATTGCTATGACTTCTCCAGTAACCATGTCATTAGAAGATTCTATGACAATGATGTTTATGGTTCCAAAGAAATTAGAAAAAGAAATGCTTCCTAAACCTAATGAATCTTCTATAATATTCAAAGAAGAGCCTGCGAAAACTGTTGCTGCGATAACTTTTAACGGTTGGGCGGATGATGAAAAAATAGCAAAGTTTAAACACGAGTTAAAGTCGGCATTAGACGCTGAAGGAATCTCTTATTCTAACCGTTTTTACTTTTTAGGTTATAATGCACCCTACGAAGTCTTTAATAGGAAAAATGAAATAATCGTTGAATTACAATGAGCCATTTTTGTGCATTTAAAGAAATAAAACGAGTATCAATATTGTGAAAGGCGTTTTGAAACGACCTATTTGCTTAAAGTGAGTGGTCGTGCGATGACGGGAGACCTGAACAAAAATTAGAACTTATTTCGGTAAAATCATTTGACAAAGGACTTACTCAACTACACTACAAACGTACTGATATTTAAATGGAGATTTATTTGAATTGAAAAGACGAATTATTTTCTTGTCATAACATCATCTATCAACACCTAACACTTCTATTTTAATCCTACAAACAGCAAAACAAATACTCATCGTAAAAGAGCTAATGTTTTAATTTTAAGCTATCTGCTAATTGAATCAAGTTTCATACACCTTAAAAGCCTTTGCTTTTTTTAGAAGTACAAATTATTTTGATGGTTGATTCACATTTTTCTATACATTTACTCAGTGAAAAAAAGGATAGAAAAATCAGGAATTTACACATTGCTGCTGCTCTATTGTTTTGCTATTCTGCCAGTTCACGCAGGAGATTCCTTCAAAAACTCTGTTTCCGATTTTGACCAGGAAATTGATCTACTCCAAGAGCCTACCGCCCATTTTGATGTTCAACTCAAATCAAGCAGTGAGAAACATGAAAAGCAAAAAAGAAAATTAACCAAACTGGTTTTCCTTACCCGTAGCCACTTTTCGCTCCAAACAGAAGTTTTTCTTTTAAGAGAATCGCAGGAGGTTTACCCCCACTCCTTTTCGCTTAAGAACATGTTGTTTCCTTACCATGTTTTCTGGTAATCCATAAGCTGAACCTTGGTTTAACGAATGATTATTTCGTTTACTAGGATTCTTTCTCAAAAATTCAATTTTAGCTTTAAAACAAAACAACCTCTGGGAATTCAACATCTTAAAACAAGAGGTTAGACCAGGTGGAATTAATTATTTACAAATAGAAAAACATGGAAATTATAATCATTACGATGTTCATTTTGGGCTATCTAGCCATTACACTTGAACACTCCACAAAAATTGACAAACTTGTTCCTGCACTCATAATGATGGTCCTTTGTTGGGCCACCGTATCCTTGGGTATTGATCATTTTCAACATTGGTACAACCCGGCAGAAGGCTTGGTAGATGCTTTTAAGCTAATGACACATGACTCAAAAATGGAACTTTTTGAGGAAAGTATGTTGCATCATTTTGGTAAAACGGCTGAAATTCTAATTTTCCTAATGGGTGCCATGGCAATCGTAGAGATGATTGATCATTTTAAAGGCTTCGAGACCATCAAGAAACTTATTTCTACCAAAAGTAAAAGAAGATTATTATGGGTGGTAACCATATTGTCCTTCATTCTGTCTGCCATTATCGATAACCTTACAACAACCATTGTGATGATTACCGTCCTTCGAAAATTAATCGAGGACAAAAATACGCGCATGTGGTACACAGGTATGGTTATTATAGCTGCAAATGCTGGTGGCGCTTGGACACCAATTGGAGACGTAACCACCACCATGCTTTGGATGGCCGATAAAGTGACTTCCTTGAAATTAATCGAACATGTCTTGTTGCCTTCCTTGGCGAATGTGTTGATTCCTGTAGCTATAGCATCATTCTTACCTGTTTTCAAAGGAGATGTGGCGCAAGTTTCAAGTGAAAGTGTAAAAGCACCTCACGGCCGTTTTATGCTTATACTCGGTCTTGTATTAATCGTTTTTGTTCCAATTTTCAAAACAATCACTCATTTACCTCCTTATGCTGGCATGATGTTGTCGTTATCAATCTTCGCACTGATTGGTGAAATAGTGAGTCGCAAGTCCATTAAGTTGACCAATCAAGTTGCCGACCCACAGCACACTTTGCACGAAGGACCAACCATGCGCGCGCTAAGCAAAATTGAAATTCCATCTATCCTTTTCTTCCTTGGAATCTTGATGGCAGTAGCTGCAATGGAATCGGTAGGGATGATTTATTTCTTCGGACAGTCGGTGAGCGCGGCTATACCACAAGACCTTTTTGTAACACTTTTGGGAATTAGTTCAGCCATCATTGACAATGTACCATTAGTAGCGGCCGGAATTGGAATGTTTCAGGAAGCAACTGACATGCAAATTTGGCATTTCATTGCCTATGCTGCCGGAACGGGAGGAAGTATCCTAATCATCGGTTCAGCTGCCGGAGTTGTGGCCATGGGAATGGAAAAAATCCCCTTCTTTTGGTATCTAAAAAACATTTCTTTGCTCGCTTTACTTGGCTATTTAGGTGGAGTTGGTGTGATGCTTTTAATGAAATAAACCAATCATTTATTTTCACAGAAGACAGGGAAATCTTGTCTTCTGTGATTTTTTTAAAGATCTAAGGATCGGCAATTAATGAATCAGGAAAATATTGTCCGTTAGTTATCTAGTATTTGATTCCTCAGAAAAGGAAAAAAACCTTAACAAATTAATCTTTCAAATACGAACTTCAAAATCAAAATGAGTACGCTTTTGATGTTCCTTGACAAAACACCACGCACCTAAAATATGACATGAACTGCAAGAACATATCAACCCTACTAAGCGTTTTTACGTAATTTTGTTTTTAACCTTTTTTTCAAGCCAAAAACACAAGATGAATAGAATAGATTACATAGAAAATGAGATTTCGGACTTAAGAAATCAGTTAAAAAACCATCAGCTGTACAAAAATTTAAAAAGTGTTGATGACATAAAAAAATTTATGGAAAGTCATGTGTTTGCAGTGTGGGACTTTATGTCACTTTTAAAATCACTTCAAATAGAATTGACAAATGTTCAAATACCTTGGACTCCTTCCAAAAACCCAACACTTTCGAGATTTATAAATGAAATTGTTCATGGAGAAGAAAGCGACCTGAATGAATTAGGAGAGCCTAAGAGCCATTTTGAAATGTATTTGGATGCGATGACACAAGCCAATGCAAGTACAACCAAGATTAATGAATTCATTCGGCAAATTGAGTCGGGTAATTCAATCGAACAGTCTTTAAACAAAATTGATATTGATACACGGGTGGCCGACTTTGTGAAATTTTCCTTTTCAATTATAAATACAAATGAAGCTCATCTCGTAGCTTCTGCATTTACATTTGGTAGAGAAGATGTTATACCTGATATGTTCTTTGAAATACTGGAAAATGCGGATTCTGAAAACACCTCCTATAATAAGCTGATCTATTACCTCAAACGACATATTGAATTAGATGGAGATGAGCACGGACCATTGTCCCTTAAAATGATCTCTGAACTTTGCGGAAATGATGATCAAAAATGGAATGACACTTTGGATATCGCAAAGCAATCATTAAAAAAGAGAATTATGCTTTGGGATGCTATTTATGATCAAATAAACAAGGAAAAAGAAGTTTATAGCCTGGCTTAAAGGTCATCAACGAAAACAATCATCTTTATAATTCATTGTAAATCCTAAAGATTACCCAAACCTCTTTTCACCTATTGGAGCAAGTTATAAGGTGTATTGTAGGAAGGATATCTGACAGCTTCATTTTCAGCAGTGAGTTTAAACGGGTCACATTCATTTTTATGGGGAGTTTACACTTTGACTTCTAAATCTGAATTCGATTTTTATAAATTTTGCTTCGTTCATGGGTTCTTTCTTTTTTGTCTTGACACAAAAAAGAAACAAAAAAAGTCAAGGCTGTGAAAATTAAATCTAAAAAACTCCAAACGCTCTCAGTCTCTCACCCCAACTTAGTCCCGATAATTCCTTAAATCCGTAAGTGATTGTTGAAAAATACTGTAAAGCCTTACTAAGTAAAGCTTTACAGCTTTGATTATTTCACCAAATTTGGTGTTAGACAAACAATCATGACATGAAAGTAGTGAAATCGAATTCAATATCAGCATTTGGTGGAATAAACTTTGTTCTGGAAGAACTTAATCAATTGGAAATAAACAAAATAGTCTCTGAAAATTTACCTATTCTTAAGCCAAACTCTCACTATACCTGGAGTGATTTATTTTATTCCTTTCTGGTCATTTACTATTGCGGAGGAGATTGTATCGAAGATCTTCACCTTAATTTAAGACCTCATTTTGAAAAAAATCCATTTGTAAAACTACCTAGTCCAGATACCTTATTGCGACGACTTTCTGAGTTATCTACTGAAACTACTCGATGTAAAACTAAAAGAGGTACGGTGGATCACGAGTATAATACAAACGATTTACTTTGTAATTTGAATTTGAATGTTCTTTCAAAATTGGGTATTTTAAATTCTGAAGAATCTATCCTAGACTACGATAATACCATAACCTTTAATGAAAAAAGCGACAGTAAAATGACCTATAAGCGTGGTTATGGTTACCAACCAGGCGTTTGTACATTGAATGAAGAATATATACTTTATATTGAAAACCGAAATGGTAATTCAGATGCTAAATCGTTTCAAGTGGACACACTTACAAGGTTGTTTGATGCATTAGAAAAAAAGAGTATTCCAAACGTTTCTCATTTTAGGGCTGATGCTGCTTCTTACCAATACGAAGTGATTGAACTACTGAATAAAAGGACGAAAAATTTCTTTGTGGGTTGTAGAAATAGTTATGTAGAAAAATATTTTCCGCAAGTTGAAAATTGGATAATTACCCAAGACGAACTAGGCGAATTACAGGTTGGTTCGGTGGTAATTAAGCCATTTGTTAAACAAGCAAAAGACAATAAAACAACTCCGAAACCATATAGATTAGTAGTGAAGCGCAGGCCAAACAAAAATGGACAGCTAAATCTAATTACTCAAGACGCCTTTGATTACAGAGCAATTTTGACGAATAATTTTGAGATGTCAGATCTCGAGGTTGCCAGTTTTTACGGAAAACGGGGGAATATGGAAAGACAATTTGACATCTTAAAAAATGACTTCGGTTGGCAAAACCTTCCTTTTTCATTAATGAACAAGAATTTGGTATTCCTTTATTTTTCGGCAATTTGCAGAAATTTGTACAACCACATAGTCAAATATATTTCAGAGAAATGTGAAAACATACAGCCAACATATCGAATGAAAAAGTTCATTTTCAGGTTCATTATATTGCCCGTAAAATGGATTTATCAAGGAAGACAACGAAAGCTTAAAGTTTACAACTCAAACTTCGTTTTTGATTAGCAATCAACTGATAATTAATTAATTAAATTCTGTACAAAAATCAAAAAGAACTCATAAGCAAAAGTGAGAATGAAGGAGTATTGCTTAAAAAGGAAAAATCTCTGAAGTGAGTCAGATTTTCCGTCCAAAACAAAATCAAAAACGCCAAAGAAGAGACAAAAATGAGTTCATAAACCAAAACTTTATGTCCGAATGTAAACTTTCAAGTGCGATACTTCACAAAAAAGATCCACTTACGGATTTAAGGAGTTATCGGGAGAAGAGCAAAAAAGGTCAATCGAAAGGTTGACCTTTTTGTTTTTATAGAACTATTCACTCCATGAAAAACGAAGTTTACATTCTATATTCTAATAAGTTAAATCGTTTCTACACGGGATACACTTCAAATTTTGATCTTCGGATGATTTTCCATGAAAATTCAGAAGCTAGAAAATTCACCTCAAAAGCAGACGATTGGACTGTTTTTTTGCGCATTGACTGTAAAACAAAAGAACAAGGACTTCGAATTGAGAAGCA
>JAHKAT010000176.1 GCA_018825925.1 Bacteroidota bacterium
AAACCATTTACTATTTTCGGAGATGGTGAGCAGCAAAGAGCCTTTAGTTATGTTGGAGATATCGTAGATATTATTGCAGAATCAGCCTGGACAAAAGATGCACAAAACGAGGTGTTTAATGTTGGAGCGGATCAACCACTTTCCGTGAATGCATTGTCTAAAGAAATTTGCAAAGGTTTGAATAAACCCAATCATCCTATTCGCCATCTTGAGGAAAGAAATGAAGTGAAAATTGCTTTTTCGGACCATTCAAAAGCTAAGAAAGTATTTGGAGAGAGAAAAACGACTTCACTTGAAGAAGGAATAAACAAAATGGCAACATGGGTGCTAGAACACGGAGCAAGAAGCAGTAAGTCCTTTGGTAAAATTGAAATCTATAAAAATTTACCAAGTCTTTGGTTGGAAGAGTAATGAAAGTTTCACTTTTCGTTCACGATCTTACAGGTAATCCAATTGTGCGAGCTGTACCTATTGCGCGCGCTATTAAAAGTTTGGGACATGAGATTGAAATTATTGGGTTTACAATTAATTCGGATTTAATTTATGAGCCTTATAGAGATGAATTTGAGTTTAAAACCATTCGAGTATTTCTAGATATTCGTTGGATTGTATTCAAAAGTCGTGCACTTTCTAAATTGGCAACCGGCGATGTGATATATGCGTTCAAACCCCTTTGGTCGAGTTATTTTCCTGCACTTTTGGCAAGTACTTTTGGAATAAGAAAAAAGTTGTTACTTGATATTGAAGACAACGAATTTTGGGAATTGGGTGATAAATCCATGATACAGCAACTTAGGGCTTCCAAATGGTATCCTAAAAACAAATTTTATCTTTACCTACTCCATCCATTTACCTTGTTCGCGAGAAAAAAATCAGTGGTCTGTAGTCAACTACAAAAAATTTACGGCGGTGAAATTGTTTTACATGGTCCTGATAAAAATATTTTCAGGGAGAGTGCCTATCCTCCAAAAGTAGACCTTCGGAGAAAGTACAACATTCCAGAAAGTGCGAAAACCTTACTTTTTGCAGGAACCCCGGTATCATACAATGGACTTGACATTGTAATTTCAGCACTTGAGAATGATAAAGTTCAAGATTGGCATTTGATTCTAGCGGGAAATCCTGATCATAAACTTTTTCAAGAAGCAAAAACAAAATTAGGTGACCGTTGTCATGTATTGGGTTTCGTGCCAAATAATGAAATGCCATGTCTTTTAAAAATGGCTGATGTAGTGCCTATCCTGCAGAAAAAATGTCCAGCAACCAAGATGCAAATACCTGCAAAATTGTTGGAAGCAATGAGCATGCAAAAAATCATTGTGGGAACAAATGAATCGGATATTAAGCGAATATTGGATGGAGATCTGAAAAATGGTATCGTCCTAAAAGGAAAGAATATTAATGAAGAGTTAATTGACTTGCTGAGACACCTTGATTTAGATAAATCAAAAGACGAATTTGGTAAAAACGCTCGCCACTTTTTTGAAGAAAACGCAAGTACTAGAGCCATTTGTAAATTTTTAGTTAAAACCAAATTCTAGTTAAAAGCAAGAATACAAAATTTAAAAATGAGAAAAATACTTTTCAAAATAATTAATTCAGTTCCATTTATCGGCAATGTCTATTGGAAAAGATATTTCAATAAGGAGGTCACTAAATCATGGGAAGCAGAAACGGTTGTTTTAGTATATCAAATGGGTAAAGTTGGTTCCTCTACTTTAACAAAAAGCATTAATCAATCTGGTCAAAAGATTTCAGCATTTCATATTCATTTTTTAGCAACATTAAAAAACACGAAGCTTTTTCTAAACAAAGTGGAGTATTTCCATATCACCATCACCTGTATATTGGAAATGCGGTAAACAATTGCATGGCGAAAAGTCCTAAAAACATAAAAGTGATTACAGCGGTTCGTGATCCTTTGGCCATTCTACTATCCAATTTCTATCAAAATGAACCATTTTTTATTGAAGGAGATTTTAGAAATAATGGGAAATACGATATCGATAAAATCAAAAATCATTTGATAGAAGATCTTCAAAAAGGGACAACTTTATGCTTTTTTGAAAATTGGTTTAGTGACGAGTTTGAGAAAGCACTCAATATTGACGTTTTTAAATTAGAATTTAATCAAGAGCAAGGGTTTGGGGTTTATAAATTCGATGGAATGGATTTAATGATTGTACAAGCTGAAAAAATAAATGATCTTGAAACTGAATTTGCAAATTTCCTTAATTGTGAAAATTTCAAATTACAGTATGACAATGTTCGAAGTGAAACAGAAGATGCTGAAAGCTATAATAAATTAAAAAGTACTATCTCATTTGACAAAGAAATTATAGATCAAGTTTACTCAAGTCGCTTGGTTCAATATTTTTATAACCATAGTCAGATCACTGGTTTCTCAAAAAAATGGAATCAGCACAATTCTTGACTCTTAAATGTCTGTAACAAAACAAAAATTACTTATAATTCCAAGCTGGCAAATGTGGCCACTTCATAGTGGCGGTGCTCGTGCCCAGAACTTTATGTTCGAATCACTTTCGGATATTTATGAGTTGCATGTGCTGACTGAAGCAACTGGTATTATTGACCTTAAGTCATATCAGAATCATTTCCCTGAAGTTCAAGTACATTTTTACGATATTAAAGCAAAAAAGCCATCTATAATTGAAACACGTTTTTTAGAAAAGTCTCTTCATAAGTTTAAAAGTCTGCTTCCAAAAAAAAAGGTAAATCCGAAAAAAGAATTTATTAAGACGTATAAGGAAAGACTAACTGAACTTAGCAAAGTCAATGCATCGAAATCAGAAAAAATTAAAGAATTGGACCTTAAATTTCAATTTGATTTCGTGCAATATGAAATGGATTTTCAGATGCCTTTATTACAAACTTATGTTCCCAAGGGAATTAAAATATTGGTGCTACACGAAGTTGTATTTTGTATACTGGATCAAATGAAGGCAATTTTCTTGGACAATGCTTTGCGTGATTTAGAAAACGATTTTGACAAATATTTTAAAAAAGTAGTACCATTATTTGATCGCGTTGTTTTATTTAATAAATACGATGCATTCAAAATGACGAGTTATATCAAGAAAGACAAGATCTATGTTTCTCCCTATTCGATTTCAATTCAACCTAAATTAATTGAAAACAAAAGCACAAATTCGAAAAATTTAGTTTTCGTTGGAAGTGGGTTTCATTATCCAAATTATCAAGGTCTAGAGTGGTTTCTATCCAATGTATTTGCGGAGCTTTTAATATCATTCCCGGATATTAAAATCTACATAACCGCCAAGTGGCAATTGGAGTTTCAAAGAAGATTTAAATCAGATAGAATTATTTTCATAGGTTACACTTCGAATGAGGAGTTAGAGAAAATGTATACTGAAAATATTTTGGTGTGCCCTGTTGCATTCGGAAGCGGCTTAAGAACAAAAATCATTGAAGGGTTATCCATGGGTTCTGTTATGATTGCAAATAAAATGGAATCTACATTTTTACCTGAATTAGAACATAAAAAAAATATAATGTTGGCTAATTCAACGAAGGAATACATACAAGCAATTCAAGAACTTTGCAAGAATGAAATATTATGTCATTCTATAAGTGCTGCGGCAAAATATTTATTTATATCGAAATTCCACTCTTCAATTGTTGAACAGCAACGACTTGCTATATATCAGTAATTTAACTAATTGAACGAAATTAAATCACAGATTTTACCGAATGATTATTCTTAAAAACCTAGTAATTCTAAACACTCCAAAAACAGGAGGTTCATTTGTTCGAAAAGTAGTGCGAGATATCTACCTTCAAAGAAAAAATCGCAACATAATTTCTAGAATTGCATTTAAATTGGGTTTATGGAAATCAAGGTATTTGGAAATCATGCATCCACATCCCAAGTTTAAACATACTAAAGATCAACATGGATG
>JAHKAT010000177.1 GCA_018825925.1 Bacteroidota bacterium
TGTCGAAAAAAAATGTTGTAGCCAAATATAAAAAATCAAGGCGTTTGTTGTAGTTATTTAATGTTTTTATCTTTCATCAATTCTTGTAATCCTAATTGTTAAAATTGTATGAAAAAACTAGTTATTTTTTCAGGGGCAGGTATGAGTGCCGAAAGTGGTATTTCTACCTTTAGAGATGCTGATGGCCTTTGGGAAAGGCATTCTTTAGAGGATGTCGCTACCCCCGAAGCATGGAGAAAAAACCCTGAATTGGTGCATCATTTTTACAACCAAAGAAGGAAGCAAATGTTGGAAGTACAGCCCAATTTGGGACATCAATTAATCGCTGCACTGAATAAGAATTATACTGTTTCTGTAATTACTCAAAATATAGATGACTTACACGAGCGCGCTGGTTCACAAAAAGTACTTCATTTACATGGAGAAATTACAAAATCTAAAAGTAGCGGGCCGAATCAAGAGAGAAGTTACTATCCAATAGATGGTTGGGAGTTGAGCATGAAAAATCTTTGTCCAGAGGGTTACCCTTTGCGACCGCATGTTGTTTGGTTTGGAGAAGAAGTTCCCTTACTCGAAAAAGCGGCTGAAATTATCAGAACATGCGATATTTTAATTGTGATTGGTACTTCCTTACAAGTTTATCCTGCTGCTGGATTAATTCACATTGCACCTCCAAATTCCGAAAAAGTCTTGATCGATCCAAAAGCAAACGAAATGCAAATCCCACTCGATTTCGATGTAATTTGCGAAAATGCAGGTTTGGGCTTAAAAAAATGGGCACAAAAAAAGGGACTAAATTATTAGCCCCTTCTACTATTTTTAGTGTCTTTATTTCTTTTTCTTCAGTGCTTCTTTTACATAATTTTCAATCGCCGCCGTCATTGAAGGCGAATTAGGCATAGGTGCACAAATGTCTAATCTCAAATTGTTTTTAATCACAGCATTTGCCGTTGTCGGTCCAAAAGCTGCAATCAAGGTGTCGTTTTGTTTGAAATCTGGAAAATTCTTCATCAATGATTCTATTCCTCCTGGCGAGAAAAACACCAGCAAGTCGTAATATACATCTTCCAAATCCGAAAGATCCGACGCTACGGTGTGATACAGCATTGCTTTTGAAAAATTCACATTGTGTTGCTCCAAGGTTTCTGGAATCTTATCTCTTAAAATATCGGCACAAGGTAAAAGACTTTTCTCATTCTTATGCTTTTTCATTACCTCCATCAAATCTTCAATTGTTTGTTTACCAAAGAAAATTTTTCGTTTGCGGTAAGTGACATATTTCTGCAAGTAGTACGCAACCGCTTCTGAAATACAAAAATACTTCATTGTGTCGGGCACTTCAAATCGCATTTCTTCAGCAATTCTAAAAAAATGATCAACTGCCGTCTTGGAAGTCAAAATAATCGCAGTGTGATCTGCCAAATTTATTTTCTGAGTGCGAAATTCTTGGGCGGCTATTCCTTCCACATGGATGAATGGCCTAAAGTCAATCTTCAGCTTATATTTTTCGGCGAGGTCATAGTAAGGAGACTTGTCTCCTTCTGGTTTTGGTTGCGATACGAGTATAGTTTTTATAGCCAATTTAATTCAAATTAATTCAACAAAAACTTAATTTTAATTGATGAAAAACCACACCAATAGTACTAATGGTATGATTTCAAGGGTGCAAAGATATAACAAAATGTAATACCATTCAATTTGCTGCCTGAACAGATAAATGAGTGATCTGTAAAACCGTTGTAAAGTGACCCAAATTAAAATCACCGCAATAATCCAAAAGACTTTGTCTTGCCATTCTTGATTCAACAAACATGCGGTGTTTAAGGCCAGTAAAAGCAGTCCTGCAAACTGCGGTAGTACCCAACTAACTTGTGAAGGTAGTTGAACTATTTTTTGGTTTCCACTTAAAAAATTAACAAAAATCATTGAACAAAAGGCCAATAAAAAGAGTAGCGTTCCAAAAAATAAAGCCTGTGTCATGGCTGCCCACGAACTACCCGTTTCTATTGAAAAGTAAAACAGATATAGACTTAAGGATAAATTCAACACAAAATTAACCACTAATAGCCATGAATTTCCAGAAAAAATCGGCCAGCTCTCTTTAATCGTTGATTCAAAATTCATATTTCTGAAAAACAATTTCATAGTAATTTCAAAAGACCGGCTGTTTCTGAATTTTGCGATCACTACAAGCAATATTCCAGTAAGTAGTAGAAATAAAGAAGGTGCATCAACCAGCTTAACACGCGGCTCTAGTTCCAAGTTTTCAAAACCTAGGCTGGTACCAGGCAGCGGTAATTCTCCCAGATGATGGAAAAGAAAAGCGATGGCTGTATTTGCAAGTTGAATTACCACGATGAGTTTGCCTACTTATTATTCTTAAATTTGTCGAAATTACAAAGATACAATTGAATGGCAACTGATCAGTACACGCATCCCGATTATTATATGATGGATGATTTGTTAAGTGACGAACATAAACTGGTGCGCGACGCTGCTCGTGCGTGGGTTAAGAAGGAAATGTCACCTATCATTGAGGAGCATTTTGAAAAGGCAACTTTTCCTATGCATATTTTATCTGGCTTAGGGGAAATTGGTGCTTTTGGACCGTATATTCCAGAAGAATATGGCGGACCAGGCTTGGATCAAATCTCTTATGGCTTGATTATGCAAGAGTTAGAGCGTTGCGACTCAGGTCTCCGATCTACGGCGTCAGTGCAATCTTCTTTAGTTATGTATCCTATTTGGAAATACGGGTCGGAAGAACAAAAACAAAAATATTTGCCAAAAATGGCAACGGGTGAAATGATTGGATGTTTTGGTTTAACAGAACCTGATCATGGATCAAACCCCGGAGGAATGATTACCAATTTCAAAGATGCTGGCGATCATGTGATATTGAACGGTGCAAAAATGTGGATTTCAAATGCCCCATTTGCAGAAGTTGCTGTAGTTTGGGCTAAGGATGAAACGGGACGTATTCACGGCTTATTGGTCGAACGAGGAATGGAAGGTTTCTCAACGCCTGAAATGCACGGAAAACACTCGTTACGTGCTAGCGTAACAGGTGAATTGATTTTCGTGAATGTAAAAGTTCCTAAATCAAATATTTTACCTGGTCGTTCTGGTTTAGGTGCACCTTTATCTTGTCTTGATTCGGCTCGATATGGTATCGCTTGGGGCGCTTTAGGGGCTGCAATGGATTGCTATGATTTAGCACTTCGTTACTCCAAAGAAAGAACTCAATTTGGTGTGCCAATCGGTTCTTTTCAGTTGATTCAGAAAAAATTGGCAGAAATGATCACTGAGATTACCAAAGCACAATTGTTGACTTTCCGCTTGGGACAGTTAAGAGAAGCTGGCAAAGCTACTTCTGCTCAAATTTCGATGGCGAAAAGAAATAATGTAGAAATAGCTCTAAATATTTCAAGAGAAGCACGTCAAATTCATGGGGCTATGGGTATTACAAGTGAATATTCTATCATGCGACACATGGCAAATTTAGAGTCTGTAGTGACCTATGAAGGAACACACGACATTCATCTTTTAATCACAGGAATGGACGTTACAGGTATTTCAGCTTTTACAAGAGAGTTGCCAAATTTGTAATAAACAAATCTTATAAAAACATAAAAAAGGCTTCTCAAAATTATGAGAAGCCTTTTTTATAATTCTTTATTTGAGTTCTTTTTTTAGTAAAAAA
>JAHKAT010000178.1 GCA_018825925.1 Bacteroidota bacterium
TATGTTCTGATTCTAATTTTCGTCCTGTTCAAAAGAAGCGATATTTTAGTTAGATCAATTTCGCCTCGGAAATTGCAGGGCGAGATCCGATGACATATGCGGGCACCTTGAGGAAGCCGCAGCTTGTGATAGCGCAGCGAGCAAGCGGAGGATCGCCGATAAGGTCGCTTATGACGAGGAATCAATGGGAAGTTTCCGCAGCGGGAGTTTTTTCTTTTGCTTCTTTTCTTTTTAGCGGAAAAAAAGAAAAGATGATTACAAACTCAAGCATGTTCGATAATTCCGATAGCTGGCTTTGAAATACTGGGTTCGTTTCCTTTCGCTTATTGGGTTCGCTGCGCTGCTACTGCGTGCCAAACAGTACTGGAAATAGATTGGTTGGGAAGTTGAATTTTCGTTGAATTTTAAATAGAAAAGCAAAAGTAGGATAATCGCGCCAACAAGAGGTAATCAACTTTACCTGCCAAGTAGAAGGTTGGGAAAAAGGCAAGTATGTAGTGAAGGTGCTTTTAAATGAAAAGGAGATTTATCAAGTTCCTTTTGAGGTGTAGTCCTCAAAAAAAAACCGCCTGAGAAATCAGGCGGTTTAGTGTTTTTTTGAAATAGAAGCGTGTTTTTATTTCGCTAGCTCTTCCTTTACTAGTTGAGCAATTAATTTTCCATCGGCTTTACCGGCAAGTTTTCCAGACAATATGCCCATCACTTTTCCCATGTCGGAAGGAGCAGTGGCGCCTGTGGTTGCTATGGCTGCTTGTACTTCAGCACGAACTTCGTCTTCACTCATCATTTTGGGCAAATACGATTCCAAAATTTCAGCTTGGAATTTTTCTTCCGTTGCTAAATCTTCGCGTCCTTGTTCTACATACAATTGGTGTGTTTCAGTACGTTGTTTATGCAACTTCATCACAATTTTCATTGCCGCTTCATCGCTTACTTCGCCACTTCCAGAAGTTGCTTCCAACATTAGTTTGGATTTTATATCTCGAATAACGGCCAATTTTTCCTTGTCTTTGGCTAACATTGCCGTTTTTATATCGGCACTTATTTTTTCTAAAAAGCTCATCAATCTACGTTATCGTGTAAAAACGAATTATTTCCTCTCAACGAAGTGCCATTTTCGTCGTCATTTAATCCAAATCGTGAAATATTTTCAGTTTGACTTGGATTAGACTGATCCAATTGGATATTTCTTCGGATATATGCTGGCTCCTTCTCGAATTCTGAAATACCATTCGGATTTTTCAATCGACGAGTAAACTCTTGAATTCGAGCCATGCGATCTTGATTCAGTCGTTGTAATTCTTCCGGAGAAACATCGCGCATAGGCTTGATTTCTTCTTCTGAATGCACGTTGGCTATGATTTCTTCATCCTCTTCGTCCAAGTTATAGACTACCTTTTTTGTTTCACTTTCCTCTTGTAAAGATTCGTTAGAAGAATTCGACATGTGAACGTCCCAATCAAAATTAATAGCTTTTTGATCTTTTTCCGTTTTCAAAAACAGGTCATTTTCCTCAGTAGTTGCTTCTGGTTGCACCTCCACTTGATTCTGATTTTCAAAAGTAGTTTCTCTTTCTTCCGATTTCAGAAACGGCTCCTCGGCAATCACTTCAGAAACTGTTTTATGTGCACTTACAGAAGAAGCTTGCGTTGGTGTCGACAAGGGTTGAACGATTTCTTTTTTATTCTCTTCGTCCAAACGAAGCATTTTCTTTTCCGGTGCTGGTTCGTATCCAGTAATAGGCTGCGATACAAAACCTGTAGCGATAATGGTTACAGAAATTTTGTCGCCCAAAGTGGCATCATGTCCATGCCCCCAGATTACATCTGCTGTAGAACCAGCTTCGTCTTGTATAAAGTCGGTGATTTCAGTGATTTCGTCCATCAAAACCTCTTTATCTCCATAGGTAATGTTCAACAAAACATGTTTAGCACCAGAAATTTCATTGTCGTTTAACAAAGGAGAGTTCAAGGCACCTTGCACGGCCACCAATGCTCGGTCATCACCTTCAGCCTGTGCACTACCCATTACGGCAGCACCACTATTTTTCATCACAGTGTTGACATCATTAAAGTCAACGTTGATTGAACCAGTAACAGATATTACTTCAGCGATTCCTTTTGCAGCAATAGCCAAAACGTCATCAGCTTGAGCAAAAGCGTTTCCTATCGTCAAATTTCCACTGATCTCACGTAATTTCTCGTTATTAATAACCAACAAGGTGTCTACATTCTCACGAATAGCTTGCAATCCTTCTTCTGCTTGCATTCTACGTTTTTTACCTTCAAAACTGAAAGGAACAGTAACGATACCTACGGTTAAAATATTTAATTCTCTTGCAATTGCAGCGATAACAGGAGCAGCTCCAGTTCCGGTTCCACCGCCCATACCGGCCGTAATAAAGACCATTTTGGTGTTTTTGCTTAAGAAATCACGAATTTCGTCGATGTTCTCCACGGCTGCATTTTTACCAACTTCAGGAATAGATCCAGCGCCTCTTCCTTCGGTTAAGGAGGGTCCAAGTTGTATTTTAAAAGGCACCGGAGAAATATCCAAGGCTTGTTTATCGGTGTTACAAACGATGAAATCCACTCCCTGAATTCCTTGCTTGTACATGTGGTTAACGGCATTGCTTCCACCACCTCCAACACCAATTACTTTGATGATAGAGTTCGTATCTTTTGGCAAATCAAATTCCATATGCTTTGTTTTTATCTTATTTCTTTTAATTAATCTTCTTCTGCGAAAAACTCTTTGGATGAGTTAATGATTCTTTCGAAGAATCCTCCTCTATTTTTTTGTCCTGCTTGAGTTGGTTTTTCTTCGATTTTATTATCGTCAGCTTTAAAGTTTTCTTTCTTAAAACCTTGCATTACTAATCCAATTCCAGTTGCGAACATTGGGCTGGCTAATTCTTCTAAATTATTGGTGTTGGCCAAATGTTCTGTGGGATATCCGATACGTGTGCCTAATCCAGTAACGTATTCGAACAATTGGGTAATGTGCTTCAGTTGTGAGCCTCCACCAGTAACGACGATACCGCCAATTAATTGTTTTTCATAACCCGAATTTCTGATTTCATAGTGAACCCTTCTTTGGCTTTTCAGTAATAA
>JAHKAT010000179.1 GCA_018825925.1 Bacteroidota bacterium
ATCTTAGCAGTTGGAACATAGGAAAAGTAACTGACATGGCAAACATGTTTAGTTCAGCTACTAAATTTAACCAGCCCTTGAATAACTGGAATACGAGTTGAACCTCCTACTAGGATAATTTCATCGATATCTGAAGTGCTCAAACCTGCGTTGCTCAAGGCAGTGCGACAAGGAGCTATAGTTCTTTCAACGATAGAAGAAATCAATTGCTCGAATTTCGCACGTTGCATTGTTCTTACCAAGTGTTTTGGAATTCCATCAACTGGCATGATATATGGCAAGTTGATTTCAGTTGAAGTAGAAGAAGAAAGCTCAATTTTCGCTTTTTCTGCCGCTTCTTTCAAACGTTGCAAAGCCATTGGATCTTTACGCAAGTCAATACCTTCGTCGTTTTTAAATTCTTCAGCCAACCAATCGATGATTACGTCATCAACATCATCACCACCTAAGTGCGTGTCTCCGTCTGTAGACAATACTTCAAATACTCCGTCACCCAATTCAAGGATAGAAACATCATGCGTACCTCCACCGAAGTCAAAAACAACGATTTTTTGATCGATACCTTTTTTATCCAAACCGTAAGCCAAAGCAGCTGCAGTTGGTTCGTTGATAATTCTTTTGATTGTCAAACCAGCTATTTCACCAGCCTCTTTCGTTGCTTGACGCTGAGAATCGTTAAAGTAAGCAGGAACAGTAACTACTGCCTCTGTCACTTCAGTCCCCAAGTAATCTTCAGCAGTTTTCTTCATTTTTTGAAGAATCATTGCAGAAATTTCTTGTGGTGTATAATTGCGGTCGTCTATTTTAACTCGCGGTGTATTATTGTCACCTTTTACAATAGAATACGGAACACGCGCAACTTCACTTGCAACTTCATCATAAGAAGCTCCCATAAATCTTTTAACAGAGAAGATCGTTTTTGTCGGATTGGTAATCGCCTGACGTTTTGCAGGATCACCCACCTTTCTTTCTCCTCCTTCTACAAATGCCACTACTGAAGGTGTTGTTCTCTTTCCCTCAGAGTTTGCAATCACCACTGGCTCGTTACCCTCCATAACCGAAACGCAAGAGTTTGTCGTTCCTAGGTCAATACCGATTATTTTTCCCATCTTTTATTAATTTTTCAATTTCGTTTCGAAGCATTGTTCAACTTTTATGCCATGCGGAATTCAAGTAGAAAATATGACAAAAAAGGAGGGGATTGACATAATCAACTGAAACTTCTTGACTTTTTGTCAGAAATCCTGTCAGTTTTTGATTGGTCGAATATAATTAGCTGTACCTACTGTACCAAAACTCAATTGAGCTTCCGGAATGTCTTCTTTGGTCAGTTTTTTAATTAAAGCATAAGCGGCGTTTGAGGTATCCAAAAGTGGCCCACCCTCTCCTATTTGCTTAATTGAAATCACTTTCGTTTCTACTAGCTCACCATTTCTTTTTAACTTAATCTGATAAACTGGCGCGATTCCATTGGGTCCTTTCAAGCTAAATCGAGAATAAGTGCAAAAATTTCCCATTGAATAGGTGATGAATCGACCTTTATACAAATCTACGGCCCTTGGAACGTGGGGTCCGTGACCTAACACAACATCTGCACCTGCATCAATCACTGTTCTTGCAAATTGATAGACATTCCCTCTATCTTCTTCGTAAAATATTTCAGTTTCTCGAGTAACATGTGTATAATTAGCTCCTTCAGCTCCACCGTGAAAGGATACAATCACAACATCAACCAATTCATTTAATTCAGCCACCCGCCTTCTGGCCTCCTCCAATTTTTCAATAGGCAAACATTCTGTATTTGGCGAAAAAGCTATAAAACCTATTTTTACGCCCTTTACTGTAATAGTGTCGTAAGGCTTGCGCTCTAAGCCTGCAAAGCGAAATCCTTTTTCTTTTAAGACACGAACTGTATTTGAACGACCGGCCTCACCAAAGTCACCTATGTGGTTGTTCGCAATTGACAAAAGATTAAATTTTGCTTCTAACAATTGATCTATTAAATATTCGGGTTGACGAAAAGCGTAACATTTGGTAGAATCTTGACATTTTTTTAGTGTACCTCCTGAATTTAAAACAGTCCCTTCCAAGTTCCCAAAGACCAAGTCTTGGTTTCTGAAATAGGGCCACATAGGTTCTAATAACTTTACTGATTTTGGAGGTAAATGCCAATCATAGGGAAAATTTGTGCCTAGCATAATATCTCCAACTGCCACAAGTGAAATTAAACTATCCTCCTCCATTTGTTGCACAACGGCATTCAAACGCTCACTCTTAATTGGTTTGTTCTCTATCGATTTAGCTTTGCTTTCAAAAGGAATACATCGAACGCAAAAGACGAACACAAAAAGTATCAATGAAAGGAATCCTGGCTTAAATGGAAATGTTGTTCCTTTCATCTTAATCGAAAGCCTTGAAAGAATTTTCACTCATTTTCAATAATCGTTCATATTGCTCTGGCGACAAATCTGAATGATAATAATGGATAGGATTTAGTTTTCCTCCGTTTTTTTCTACCTCATAGTGTAAATGCGGACCTGTTGATTTCCCTGTTGAGCCAACCAAACCAATTAAATCCCCTCGTTTTACTTTTTGACCTGCTTTCACTTTAAAAGAACTCAAATGCGCATATCGAGTTTTATAACCGTAACCATGGTTGACGACTATACAATTTCCATATCCCCAGCCATTTCTTTCTAAAGCTTCAATTACTCCGTCACCTGTGCAATACACTTCGGTACCTATGTCGGCCGTGAAATCCATCCCTGAATGAAACTTAGATGTTTTGTAAATAGGGTCGATCCTCCAACCATAGCCGGAGGCCATTCTTTTCAAATCGGTGTTACGTACAGGTTGTATGGCCGGTATACTTGCCAATACTTTTTCTTTGTTTTTTGCTAAGTCTAGTAATTCTTTAAAACTTAAAGATTGAGCATTCAAACGCCTTTCAATATTATCCAAACCATCAGCAGTTTGCATCAATAACTCTCCATTGGTCAGCCCTTGTAATTCAGCGTATTTATCCGAACCCCCAGTTCCCATCCTACGCAATTCTTCAGGAAATTTATCGGCATACAAAGCGGCACGATATAAATCTTCATCTCTTTTTTCAATATCGTCCAAAACACGATTGACCAATTCCATATCTTGGTTCATTCGCGCCATCTGTTCCTCGTAAATTTTTATTTCATTTTTAAGGATTCGTTCCTTAGGCGAGGACATTTGTCGGGTGAATAAAAAGGCAAAAACCAAACCGAATAATAAACTTGGTGCCACCACCAAAAGCGACCGAACGATCTTCATCCACCAACTATACGAAACCTCTTCGTAGGCTAGTGATTTGGGATTGTATTTATACTTCTGTTTCGACATTGAGGTGCAAAGATAAAAAAATCAGTTCAATAGAATCAACGGGCCACCGACTCCCCTTTGTCGATGAAGTAAGGAAGGTTGTAATCCATATAATAGTATTTTTCAGCGACTTGAATCCGATGGTCATTGAAACCCGGGATAGAGTCCATACTCCAAAACACACCCCAAAGACCAATAATTGCAACGTCATCAGGGTGGTTGTCATATATTTTATACACTTCCTCAGTAAAATTCATCACTCTTTCCTTTCTGCGAAAAGCTGTTGCAGGAATTTGTTGTCCGTACATATAATTCCATTGCCATTGACCTAAGTTATCTGTAATCATAACGGCTTTTTTTCCATTTTTCACAACAGTTTCGTGTATTTCATCCAGTGCTTCCAACTGATTTTGATTATTGGGATACCATTCTCGTTTCAATTTAGACCCAGCAAATATTCCAATCAATTGCACTATTGCTATAAATCCAATTAATCTAAACGACCATTTATGCGCAGTAAAAAAATATAAACAGAAAAAAAGTATACTCATAAAGAACCCGAGTAAATAACGAGGAGAGTAGACTCCGAAGAAACCTGTGATGGTAACAACTCCAAACATTGCCAACAGCCACAAAACAAAGACCCATCGATTTTCTTTAGAATTGGAAAATGAAATTAAAATCAAATAAAGAAGCAATAAAACAATCAATCCTACTTTCCACCACAGTGGTATATCAATGAACACGTTGTAAAAATAAAATCCACCAAAAATTTCAACGATGTGCTCAAAGTTCCATAAATAGGCCTGTGTAAACGTTTGATAATGAAGCATTAATTTTGGAGAACTCCAACCGTTAAAATATTGATCGCTCGCTTTAATTAGAAAAACTGAAACGACAAAAGATACAAGTACCCATGTCATTTTTTTCCAAGGAAACTGATTTTTAACCCAATCAGATAAGAACAAAGGTGCGATAGGGATTAATAACAAAACATGCGACTCAAAGGCAATCGCAGCAAGTAATCCTATGGTGAGTATTCGTCCCCAGTTCCATTTCTCAAAAGAAAACAAATAATAAATTGCCGCCACTGCAGCAAACGCCATGACATAACCACCGCGCACCATTGCTCCCCACATATACCAGGCAGGAAAACTCGCAAAAATAAATAAGAAAATAATGCAATATTTTAATTGAATTCCGCGCTTCAATTGACCGTAAAACACCAACGCTATTCCCAAAGAATATAAAGTTAAACCTCCTAATCTCAAGGCCCAAGCGCCTGTACCCACCAATTTTAGCCAAAAAGCAACTGCCCAAACTTCAAAGACACAAAAGCCATAGTTTTGTCCGTAAAAATATGTTGGAAATGCCCTGAGATTCAACCAATCTTGTCCCATTATACCCACGATGGCTTCATCACCGTCGAAAAAGAAATTTCGCGAAAGAAAATGCGGTAAGCGAATCAGAATACACAAAGCGAAAATGATCAACCAAATGGTGGCGAAAAACAGCCTAGGATAGGCCAACTTGAACTGTTTGATGTTGTTTAATATCGTACTCACAGAGTACAAAGATGAAAAAAACAATAACTCAATGGTAGAATTACCAATCTGAAAAATTAATAACGTTAAATTTGCATCGTAAAATCAAACGTTGTACAACGCATGAAAGTTCAAGAAATCCGAGAGCAATTTTTTAAATTTTTCCAATCCAAAGGTCACGATATCGTTTCCTCCGCTCCTATGGTGGTGAAAAATGATCCTACTTTAATGTTTACCAATGCTGGAATGAATCAGTTCAAGGATTTTTTCTTGGGGTATTCTGTTCCAAAAAACAAACGAGTGGCAAATTCGCAGAAATGTCTCCGCGTTTCTGGAAAACACAATGACTTAGAGGAAGTTGGCGTTGATACCTACCACCACACCATGTTTGAAATGCTTGGAAACTGGTCGTTTGGTGATTACTTTAAAGAAGAAGCAATTTCTTGGGCATGGGAACTTTTAACAGAAGTGTATCAACTACCAAAGGACCGTTTGTATGTAACCGTTTTTGAAGGTGACGAAAAAGACGGTGTACCTATGGATATTGAAAGTCGAGATATTTGGAAGCGATTTATTTCAGAGGACAGAATAATTCTCGCCAATAAAAAAGATAATTTTTGGGAAATGGGAGATACAGGGCCATGCGGTCCTTGTACTGAAATTCATGTGGATCTTCGTTCTGAGGAGGACAGAAATAAAATCGCAGGAAAGGACTTAGTGAACGAAGACCATCCGCAGGTGATTGAAATTTGGAACAATGTTTTCATGCAATTCAATCGCAAGGCTGATAGTACTTTGGAACCTTTGCCTTCCACGCATGTGGACACTGGGATGGGGCTGGAGCGTTTAGCAATGGCCATGCAAGGCAAACAATCGAACTACGATACGGATTTATTTCAGGCCTTGATCAAGCACATGGAGCAAATTTCAGGGGTTGATTACGGCAAGAACGAAACGAACGACATTGCATTACGAGTTATTTCCGACCACGTCCGTGCAATTGCGTTTAGCATCGCCGATGGTCAATTACCTTCCAACAATGGAGCTGGTTACGTCATCAGAAGAATATTGAGACGAGCTGTTCGATATGGATACCAAACTTTAGGATTAAAAGAACCCTTCCTGTGTGAGTTGAGCAAAACTCTTGCTAAAGAAATGGGTGAAACTTATACCGAATTAGTGAAGCAAGGAGATTTGATTTTTAAGGTAATTAAAGTGGAAGAAACCAGTTTTTTTAGAACCCTAGAACAAGGTTTAAAAAGAATGGATGCAGTAATTGAAATCACTAAAAAACAAGGATTATTAACCATTGATGGCGACACCTTGTTTGAATTATACGACACCTACGGATTTCCTTTAGACTTAATCTCTCTAATTGCAAGAGAGCATGATTTGTCCATCGATGAAAAAGGGTTCAATAGTGCATTGGATATTCAAAAAAATCGCTCTAGAGCTGCAACCAACTTGGAAACAGATGATTGGCAAATACTCAATGATGACCCTTTAGAGGAATTTGTAGGCTATGATTATCTGACTTTACAGGTAAAAATGGTTAAATACCGAAAAGTCACTCAAAAACAGAAAGTTTTTTACCAGCTTGTTTTTAATGTTACCCCGTTTTATGCAGAAGGTGGTGGACAAGTTGGTGACACTGGATTTATTGAAGATGAGCAAGGACAAAAATGCTTTATTTTCGACACTAAAAAAGAGAACAATCAGATTGTACATTTGACTGAAAAATTACCGACGAATGTGAACGCGAGATTTACAGCCAATGTCAATGAAGAAAAACGCACTAAAACTGCACTCAACCATAGCGCTACCCATCTTTTACACCACGCTTTGCGCAAAGTGTTAGGGACGCATGTTGAGCAAAAGGGCTCCTTGGTAAATGATACCTACTTGCGTTTTGATTTTAGCCATTTTGCAAAGGTAACAGAGGAAGAACTTTCTAAAATACAAGCTGAAATTGATTCTATGATTTTGGCTAACCTTTCCTTGGTTGAAAAGAGAAACATTCCAATTGAAGAAGCTCAAAAACTAGGCGCAATGGCGCTATTTGGTGAAAAATATGGCGATACAGTCCGCATGATCCAATTTGGAGAATCTAAAGAATTATGTGGTGGAACTCATGCGCCAAACACAGGGAAAATTGGTTTGTTTAAACTAACTTCAGAAGGAGCTGTTGCAGCAGGCGTGCGACGAATAGAAGCAATTACGGGACCAAATGCCGAGGCTTATTTCAGAGATTGTGATGAACAAGTAAATCAACTCAAACAATTATTGAAAAGTCCGAAAGGAATTGTGGATGGTGTTGAAAATTTAATTCAAAAAAACCAAGCCTTACAAAATGAAATTGACGCTTTGAAAAAGGCTCAAGCGATGCAAGTGAAAGCAATCTTAAAAGAAAAAATAACACAAGAAAATGGATTTCACGCCCTTTATGAAACGGTTGATTTAGATGCCAATTCCATCAAGGATATTTTGTTTCAATTCAAAGGAGAGTTTGTTTCATTTGTTGGTGTCTTAGGAGGAAGAGATGGTGAAAAATGTAGTATCAACATCCTGTTTTCTGACAACTTGGTGAATGAAAAACAATGGAATGCAGGGAATTTAGTGAGAAGCGCAGCCAAGCATATCCAAGGAGGTGGCGGCGGCCAGCCATTCTTCGCTACAGCAGGTGGCAAAAACCCAAGTGGGATTTCAGCTGCTATTCAAGAGATCAAGGAGTCCATTTTGTGAATTAACCACTAAAACAGTTCGGCTTCAGGTATTTAAACTCGAAGAAAAATATTGGAGTGAAATATCTGACAACCCTTATACAGTGTATGATTCGATGTTCATTTGTTAATGATTTTTTTAATTGTTTTAAGAATAATTAAAAAAAACGACTCTATTTATTTTTGATTTATTAAATTTAGCGCAGTTAATCAATTGATTAATAACCTATTTTGAAGGTTTTTGCAGAGTAGATTAACCTTATTCACGTTTCTACTTAAGTTTTTGAAAATGAAAAAACTTGCATTTAAAGAAATCACTATAAAAATATCTGAAGAGGACGAACCGCTTTGTTTGGAACTTTTTAATCGTCTTGGATTTTCCATTGTAAATCAAAATGAAAGCACGCATGGAAAAGATTGGCACGCTGAAATAATAATGGAGCGACTGAAAAACAAAAAGAAGGACAAAAAGAAGAAAAGCAAAAAAGAATTCTATACACTTCTGGATGAATTAAGAAAAAGTAATGGAATTTAAAATCACTTTGGATCCCACTGTTGAGTCAGACATTTCGATGGCTATCTTTTGTTTGCGGCAAATTAATCTTC
>JAHKAT010000180.1 GCA_018825925.1 Bacteroidota bacterium
ATAAAGCAGGTAAAAAGTGTAAATCCGATATTTCGCAACCAATGCATGAGATAAAATTAGGATTTATTGGAGGAACTCGCAAGTCTATTTAGCGTGGATTCTTGGAAGTTTAACGTAATTTTGCAGGAAAGAACAAAAGATATGAAAGTCCCGGTTACCATCTACGCAGAAATGACTCCAAATCCTAGAACGATGAAATTTGTTGCAAACAAATATTTATTGATTCCAGGTGATAGTGCTGAGTTTACTTCATTGGCTGATACCAAGGGATTTTCTCCTTTAGCAGAATCGCTTTTTGAATTCCCTTTCGTAAGAGGCGTTTTTTTAGCGGCTAATTTTGTGACGATTACGATCAACGACACCATTTCTTGGGATTACGTGCAAATGGAATTGCGTGAGTTTATCAAAGATCACTTGCAAGATGGAAAAGAAGTTTTAACCAAAATGCCTACTCCAAAAGCTGCTCCAGTAATTGAAACCGATGGGATAAAAAAAGAATATGCTCCAAGTGAGTACGACGATGCCATTCGTGATTTGTTAGATGAATACGTACGACCAGCTGTTGAAAATGACGGAGGAGCCATCGACTTTTTAAGTTTTGAAGACGGAAAAGTGAGCGTTGTTTTGAAAGGTTCGTGCTCAGGCTGCCCATCCTCAACGGCAACCTTGAAAGGAGGTATAGAGACTCTTTTGAAAAGCCATATCCCAGCAGTTGAAGAAGTGGTTGCTTTTGAGGGGTAGTAATCAGTTTCAAATTATTGAAAGGAACGTATGCTGTTTGCTATTAGTCGTTGATTAACGGTTAATACACGGCTATTGATTTTGATTATCAGCAACATACCCTGTTTTCTGTTAATATTTTAACAATAAGTAAAAACAAAGTTCTTATTACACCCTTGGAATCCCATAGCCGTTTCTAGCCGTTTTAAACATTTTTAATCCTGAAAACCAAACATTTAACCTTCCAAATTATATAAATCCTAAAAAGCGAGCTATTTACTCTTGTGAAATTCCAATTCCAAAATTATAACCATTGAAAAGCATCCTCCAAAATTCGTTTACCCCACGATTGACCGCCTAATTGTTTTTCCATTAATTCCCGCAAAGTAGAAAGGGTATACACATCCTTTTTAGGTAAGTCAATGTTGAATTCCTCCTTTTTCGTCGCGACAATTTGTACGTCTTTAGCGAAATACACGATACTTCCATCTTCCGTTGCTAATCCTAATATAGCTCCGGGTAAACCAAAATATCCTTCCGGACCAACGGATGGTACAATGTCAACGCTATACCAAGCATAAATCCGAGTAGAATCATTGGGCTCATAAATAGCTTTACGGCAATTGTATTTGCCAATGTTTCGCTTGCTATCAGTTATTTTCCAAGCTCTTAAGGTATTGGTGTCTTTAACAAAAACCTTTTGACCAGCCAACTCCAAGACAATTACTTTTTCATTGGTATTGAAATTTTGTCGCATGGTGTTTCGAGTTGTCGCCCAGCTAAAATTATCTGGAGCGTCGGACAAGATAGGTTTGAAAATAGAAATGGTATCATTGAAAATTAATTCAAACTCTTCCGTTTTATTTTTTTCATTGCCCATGAAACGGCGCATTCTCTCATCGTTAAACTTCTTTTCAAGATTGGTTTTCCTTTCAAATAATATACGCCCTTCTGTTATAATTTGTGCTTGTGCTCCTCCTCCTAAAATTAGAAGAAGTAGCCACAAAATCCCTTTAGAAAAATCCTTTTGCATCTTCTTCTTTTGCTTTACGATTATTAAATCTGTATGTCATTTTCAATAAGAAATATCGTGATATAATCTTAGTGAAATTATCTGTTACAACATTTTGAGAAACATAGCGGTTCGCCGATATATTTTGGTTCAAAATATCATTCATCAAGGCGGTTACTTCCAGGTTTTGTGTTTTCAAGAAATACTTGGAAATGGCTGCGTTTAATATAAAGTAATTGATATTGTAGCCATTACTTCGTTGACCGTTTAAAGTATAATTTCCATTTGTTTCAATTTTGAATCCTTTCGGAAGTCTCCATGTAATCCCAGCGAAATAACTTTGTGTCGTAAATGGCTGAGTGTTGAAAGTCTCTAAACTATTGGTCGGCGAACTTAAGTTGAATGAGTTGCGTAAAGTAATTTCTAAAGAATCAAAATTGACCACATAGTCCATGTTCAAACCAAGGTTTCTAGTCAAACCAATATTTTTGTCACCATTAATGTACGATGTGTTTTGTGAATGTAAATAGTTGAAATTCGGTCGAAGCGTAAAAACTCTGTTGAACATAGGAATTCCAGCTCCTGCATAACCAACAAGATAATAGTTCCCGCTCACATTCACAGTTTGATTGAGCTGCACTCCAAAACCACTCGGGATGATAGTAGTTGAATCACCAAAAGCGTTTTGAGTTACTTGGCCATTCATTCCCAAATAAATGTAGCGTCCTTTTAAGGCATTGTAAGTATTAAAACTCAGGTCAAAATTGTGCTCATAATTTGGCAGCAAATTGGGGTTACCAATGCGAATACGATTGGGGTTCGAATTGTCAGGGACAGGTTGCAAATCATTTACCGAAGGAAGCGTGGAGTTGGTACGATAACGCAACACAAACCGTTTACTTTGGTTGGGTGAATATCGATAGGTTAATGTGGGAAGAAAGTTGGTCACATTTTGTTCAATCACATTTTGAGTAAACAAATTGGTGTTTTCAATTGCTACGTTTCTTAAGCGAACACCGGCGTTTAGAGAGTGCTTTCTCGCCTCTCGCCACACCAATAATCCTAAGCGGTGCGATTCACGAAGATTATCAAAGTTGTTTGTGAAAATTGCGTTTATAGAGTCATACCTTTGTGTATTAGGGTTATAAAAATCCTGGGTTTCACGCTCTTGATTGTTGAAACCGAATTCATACATGTAATCTGCTTGAATTTTATATTTCTCGCCAATTGGCTCATAATAGGTCAAAAAAGCGTTGTGGTTTCTTACATCGCGTGATGATGTTTTTAGCTGCTGAAAAGTAGTGTCATAAAAGCTGTATCTATTGTCTGAGATCAATGTTCCTTCAGCGATATCCTCCGTCATGCTCAATAAATAACGAAGATTGATTTCTCTCCTTTTTTTCATAAACTTCCTCTGAAAACGCAAATCATTATTCAACGAGGTTGTATTAGAAACATTAGTATTCGAAACATTATTGAAACGCTGCAATGAATCGTTTACATCACGGTAAGAACTATAGTCTGAGTTGTTTTGATTAGCGCCAGAAAGAGTAATAGACGGTCGTATTTCTAAAGTGGTCAATGAATCTAATTTCCCCTCATATCTAAAATTGATTCTGTGCGACTCGTCAAAACTCACATTGCGTGTACTATCATCTGAGAAGAAGGTCGAATCTTCGACAAAGTACTGAGATCTACTCTGAGCAATAGAGGTTAAATTGGTATTGTAATACGAATAGTTAAAACCAAGGGTATGGTTTTTCTTTTTACCATATTTATCACTGAAATAAACTCCAGCTTTTAAAGTCTTTGGAATACCTTGATTTTGATTATTATTAAAGTCTACAAAAATTCCATCGTCATCAAAACGATTGGTTCGACCTTCATTTTCTAAGCCGAATTTAGAACGATCGCCAAAGCCAAAGTCACTTTTAGGTGTATTTGCGGCAAGTACGAAAACGGAAATTTTTTGTGTTCGATTGAACTTGTTCACTAACAACTCTGTTTCATAAAACTGTTGAAAATCAGTGCCTCCCGAAATTCGGCCGAAATAACCTTTCTTGGCGTCATCTTTTAATCTCAAATCAAGAACTTGTATGGTTTCTTCACCGTCGGCACCATTTGCTTGTTTTTTCTCGTATACTTGAACTGTTTCAACACCACTTGCACCTAAGTTTTTTGTGGCAATAGTTGGATCACTCCCGAAAAATTCATCACCATCCACTAATACTTGACCAATTTCTTTTCCTTGGGATTTCAATTTTCCGTCTTTGTCAATTTCAATACCAGGCAATTTTTTCAATAAATCTTCAACTACGGCATTTTCTGCAACCGCAAAGGAGTCGGCGACATATACCAATGTGTCACCTTTGTAATAAATGGGGTCTTTATAAGCATAAATGATTACCTCGTCTAATTCTTGTGCCTTAGTAGGCATTGTGATAGTTGGAATTGTGATATCAGCATTTCCAGAATGACCAAACATGTAATAGGTTTTGTCGTCAAATTGAGGATGGCTAATAATCAATGAAAAAGTGTCGACATCGAAACTGTTTAAATCGAAATTACCCTTAGCATCTGTTCGGGTAAACCCAAGCAACAAAGAATCTTTAATTCTGACAGCAGTAGCGACAGCATTTTTCAAAGGCTTAGAGCCAGTAGTGTCGTAAACTGTGCCACGAACGCGCATTGGAGTTTGACCAAAGGCTGTTGTAAATAAAATTAGGGTAAGAGCAGTGTACAAGTACTTTTTCAAAGGCATACATTCGTGTTTAAGACGTACAAACTTAGGCAATAATGAAAGAGAGAACTTAATAAATATTGTTAACACCAAAAATTTCTCGATGAACGGGAGAATTTAATCGGTGAAATTATTCAGTGACGATATCAACCTTCAATAAAACTTGAAATTCGAAGTTTTGTTGGTCTACCATTTTCTCATAATTAACCACCAAAGGAGTATTAATCATGCGTCGTTCGTTCTTCTTCAAGAATGTTACTTGCGTATCCTCGAATTGAACTAAAAGCGACGATGTGAAATCAGAAGCACCCGGACCGCCAACAATTAAATAATCCATCGGGCCATTCGCGAAAAATCCTTGAAATGTAGTTTTAAAAGGCCCTTCTTGGTTCAATACCATCATCGCCATTTTCATCGAGCAGTCGAAAGGTGTAACTTGTGAGAAATCGTGGGTTTCAATTTCATCTTCATATTCCGAAAAACGTTCCTTGGTATAAACGGGTTTCCCTTTTTCATTGTAGAAGGAAATCCGTTCTATAAAACTCCCGTTATGATTTACTTTGTCAATGATTAACTCCCTGGATACAATACGTTTTCCATTTTCTAAATAGAAATATCGAATACCTCTATTTTGTGTTTTTGCATTGAAGAACTTTTCCTCCATTTTTACCACATTACCTCCTTTGTCAAGGTAGGCGAAAACCTCTTCTGTTGATTGGTCATTGTTAATATAGGCCAAAGAATTTCCAATCTGGAATTCAGAAATACGGCTATCGATAGATGCCATCTTTGATTCAAAAAGTTCAATTTGCGCGAAATCGTCACCCGACACTCCGATTTCATCGTCGGATTTTGGGGTCATTTGACAGCCTACAAAAAGTAAGAGAACAATAAGGAAACGCAACATTTGATATGGTTTTACGAATTTTAGAACAAAGGTAACAATCTAATTTGGTTTAATATATGACCTCGAGTTTGGGTGTAAATATCAATTGATTTAGAAATTTTCAAACGATTAATAAAAAGAATTTATACTTTCGAAAAAAAAGAAATGACACAAGCACACTTACATTTAGTCTTGAACCACCTTCCTATTTTGGGAACCTTATTTGGATTTGTTGTTTTGGCTTTAGGTCTGTTAAAAGGCGAAAGAACTTATCAAAAAATAGGATTAATCACCTTGTTACTAGCTTCTCTATTTATTTTCCCAGCGTTTTACACAGGAGAAGCAGCTGAACATGCTACCGAACGAATCGTTGGTTCATCACACGACATGCTCGAAGAACATGAAGAATTAGGTGAAAAGGCACTTTGGGCTTCCGGCGTATTAGCTGGATTTTCTCTGATAGTTTTAGTTCTTAGTTATAGAAATCGACATATAGATTACACCAGAATTAAATGGGTGGTTTTGGGATGGTCGGCGGCTTGTTTACTTTTATTATTTCTGACAGGCATGCATGGAGGAAAAATTCGTCGCCCTGAATTGCGCGGTGAAAAACCAATGATGATAGAATACAAAAAAGACAGTCATCACTCCCATAAAGCACATTAGTTTGAAATTTTTATTGTTTTTCAAGATTAATTCATTACATTTGCACTCGCGTTTGAGAAACGACTCAAACATTTTGAAATAACAATATATTGTGAAGATATATTGCATGGTGGAGCAGTTGGTAGCTCGTCGGGCTCATATCCGTCCACCATTGGACGGACGCACGTTCGAGTTTAGTTTTTTGAAATAGCAAAATATTAAGAAGATATATTGCGGGGTGGAGCAGTTGGTAGCTCGTCGGGCTTATATCCGTCCACCATTGGACGGACGCACGTTCGAGTTTAGTTTTTTGAAATAGCAAAATATTAAGAAGATATATTGCGGGGTGGAGCAGTTG
>JAHKAT010000181.1 GCA_018825925.1 Bacteroidota bacterium
CTTTTTTCAGAATTTAATATTAAAAATATCGACCGGGACTTTTTCGTAGATGAGAATTTTTGGAAGTTGCTCCGATACGTTTCTGATCCAGAATGGATCGATAAATACAAAAACATACCATGATAAAAATTACAACAATTATTGCATTGTTACTATTGGTAACGGCATGTGGCTCAAAAAACGAGGCTTCAGAATCCAACACCAGCAATCCAGTTAAACCACAAGAAGAAGTATCCCTTTCAACCGAAATTTCAAATCAAGTTGACACTGTAAACGCTACTGAGGTACCAAGTCCTGAAACAACTATGTCGAATGACGCACCTGTTGTAAAGAAGCAAAACATTGTTCGAACGAAGGAGGTGAAAAGTACAAACCCAACCCCATCGACTAATAAGGAAGTTAAGCCTAGTGTTGAAAATGAGGTGAGCACTGAAATTCCAAAAATTGATTTTTCAAAAGTTTATGGTCAACTATTGAATTTGTACGTCACCAGCAATGGAAAAGTAAATTACAAAGGATTGAAAAAAGCGAATGAATTGATGGATCAAGCGATTTACCATTTCAAAGAAAACACCCCACAATCTGGATGGTCCGACAATCAAGTTTTGGCTTATTGGATCAATGCTTATAATCTTTTTACTCTTAAATTAGTAACAGACAATTATCCTGTCAATTCCATCAAAGACATTGCAGGAGGAAAACCTTGGGATAAAAAATTCATTCAATTGGATGGAAAAACATTGAGTTTAAATGATATTGAGAATGGAATTATTCGCAAGCAATTTAAAGAGCCTCGCATCCATTTCGCTGTAAATTGTGCTAGTATTTCTTGTCCAAAACTGATTAACAAAGAGTACAACAAGGACAACTTAAATAGCTTATTAACTCAACAAACGAAGGCTTATTTATCGGATAAAAGCGAAAATGTGATCACTGAAAATAGTTTAAATATTTCCAATATTTTCAATTGGTACAAGGATGATTTTAGTGTTGCTGGCGGTGTTACCGAATTTATTAAAAAATATAGCGGAACTGATGTTAAAAGCAATGCTAGTATAGGTTTTCAAGAATACAACTGGAACTTAAACGAGTAAATCAATTATACCCATCGAAGCCAGAAGGACAGCTATAAGTTCTTTTAAACGCGCTGTTTTTAGCTGAATTTTTAAGCAAGACCTTATTGGGCATTTCTAACACCAGGGTTATTTCATGAGTCCCAAATGAACTCGTTTTCAACCGCGAAACGGTAATGTCATAACTGTATTGAATTTTCGGAGTCATTCCATTCCAATTTTTTAAATTCATACCCGTTGTAAAGATGAAGGAGTCGTATGCATTTCCAGAGAGGGCGAAGGTTCTATTTCTTACCCAAAGTCCAAATGTAAATGGTTTTTGCACAAAATTAATACCCATTGAAAACGTCTTAAAAGTACGCTGGTGTTCAAAAATCAAACCTGGTCGAATAATTACATCATTGATCAACATCTGAACATCTCCATGATAAATAAAACGAAGAGGAACTGATTTTTCAGACCCTAAAAAATCATCTTTCGGCTGCGATAAGTGATGCACACTGCCCCCAAATGTAGAAGTGATTCTTTTAAATGCTCCACGCCTTTTATTAGCGCCATTAAAACGAATAACAGCCCCTGAATTCAAATCAGCATAAGTAATTCTATTGGAACTTGAGGGAATAAATTGTGAGCTATAAACAACTCCACGCGTTTCATCCAGTTGATCAGAAAACACCAACTTATCCCAATCTAATGCTTTTGTGACTACTCCAGCGGATACTCCTGTTTGCAAAACGAGGTTCTTAGCGTCTATCATCCGATACGAATAGGTCATAGAAGCACCATTCGTTCGCAAAAATGCTTCACCAGCAATGTCTGAATACATGTTTAATCCAAAACCCATTTTAAACAACGATTGGGCATCTACGGATACTGAGACGGTATTAAATCGTCCGGGAATCGGACCCCATTGATTTCGAACATTACTTCGAAGTGTCGTTCCATCGTTTATACCCGTCATGGAGGAATTATAATAAATAGGGTTGTTATAAAACTGTGAATAGTTTGGGTCTTGTCCCCATACATTACCACAAACAATCATCTGGATGATCGTTCCAATAAGCAAAAGTGATATTTTGAAGTTTTGTAACACTAATCAATGTATTATGGTAATTGTTCCAGCTTTTTTCAAGCGGCCGTTCTTGTCCATTTGGCCTTCCCAAACTGCCCCATTTCTAAAAACAGCTCTGGCTTTCCAAACATAGGC
>JAHKAT010000182.1 GCA_018825925.1 Bacteroidota bacterium
AAAGAAAAAAAAGAAACGCTTGACAAAGGTTTAGAAAAAACGAAAAGTAGTTTTTTTAATAAATTGGCGCGTACCTTGGTTGGAAAATCTAAGGTCGATGCTGAAGTGTTGGATGACCTGGAGGAAGTTTTGATTACTTCTGACGTTGGTGTTGAAACCACTCTGAAAATCATTGAAAGAATAGAATCAAGAGTAGCTAGGGACAAAGTACTAGGCGTTGAGGAATTGAACGCAGTCCTTAAAGAAGAAATTGCTGCCTTACTGGAGGAAAATAATTCGGTAGACGTGGGCAGTTTTTCCTTGCCAAAATCTTCAGAACCCTACGTAATTATGGTGGTTGGTGTGAATGGAGTGGGCAAAACAACAACGATTGGAAAATTAGCACATCAATTTAAAGCGAACGGTAAAAAAGTGGTTTTAGGCGCTGCCGATACATTTAGAGCCGCTGCTGTAGATCAATTGATTATTTGGTCGGAAAGAGTTGGAGTGCCCATCGTCCAACAAGGAATGAATGCAGACCCTGCTTCTGTGGCTTTTGATGCCTTACAGTCGGCTAAAGCCCAAGGGGCAGATGTGGTGATTATCGATACAGCCGGACGTTTGCATAACAAAGTGAATTTGATGAACGAACTTTCGAAAATCAAACGCGTAATGGAGAAAATTATTCCTGGAGCACCCCACGAAATTCTTCTTGTGTTAGACGGTTCGACAGGTCAAAATGCATTCGAACAAGCAAAACAATTTTCTTTAGCTACAGAAATTAATGCCTTGGCAATAACAAAATTAGATGGAACAGCAAAAGGAGGCGTTGTGATTGGGATTTCAGACCAAATGAAAATTCCAGTAAAATATATTGGAGTTGGTGAAGGTATGGCTGATTTACAAGTGTTTAATAAAACAGAATTTGTAGATTCTTTGTTTGGGTAGAATTTTGATAGCGACCTCGTTTTGATTTCGATGTCTTTATCGGTGATTATAGATTTTGAGCGCTTCCAATCGTTTCCCCCATTTTTACATACGTTTCTTTTCCGTTACTCGAGTTCATTTTAATGTCTCGATCGAAATTGATTTTGCCAGGCTCTAAGAGTACGACCAAGGTGGAACCACCGAAAGCAAAATGTCCTTTTTCAGCACCCTTTTCTACAAATGTGTTCTCTTCGTAGGTTTGAATGATACTGCCAGTGAGTGTTGCGCCTACATCACAGATCAAAACCTTGCCAAATTCTGCTGAATCTTGAATTGCATAGGAACGTTCGTTTTGCCAGAAGATAGCCCAATTGTTTTTTAGGGCAATAGGTGAAACAGAATAGTAATAACCATTAATCACTTTGCTTGGACCGACAATTCCCGAAGTTGGAAAATGGTAACGGTGATAATCTACAGGTGCGAGACGAACCACGAGCATGGCGCCTCCAGAATATTGATCAGCTAACTGTTTGTCGCCAAGAAAAGTTTCCAAATCAAACTGCTTTCCTTTGACGTAAAATTTTTGTCCCTCTTCAAGTGTGTCGAAAGCAACTATGCGTCCGTCGGCCGGACAAACGAATCCATCTCCAATTGGCCGAAACTCAGGCTTTATTTTTCGGTAAAAGAAATCATTAAAATGAGCAAAGCCTTGATTTGGAATGATATAAGGATCCATGTCCATTTTGTACTTTTCAATAAATGGGGCAATTTTTCCTTTTGAAAGCGATGAATCCATGTACTTTCCGAATAGAACAGAAAAAAACTTTCGTTTCACCAAAACATCAACTCCCAGCTTGCCTAGAGGGTTAGTCCCGTATAAGAAATTAAGAAAACCACGACCCGGTGTTTCTTCAATAAATGTGGATCCATCACGATTTTGGATTTGAATTCCGTTTTGCATGCTGTAAAATTAATCAGAGTTTTAGTTTTAAAGGTGCAAATATTAATTAAAGTTGTCGTTTTTCATGTTGAATGGGAGTTGTTAAAATGTTTCCAATTTTGGTATTAAATTCCTAATTTTGAAAGTTGAAAATCAATGTTTTAAAGACCATTAATCCAGTTTATGAAATTGTCTATTTCCGATTTATTATGTTGCTGTGTTTTCCTCTTCTTTGGAGGTATTATTTTTTCACAAGACCCTAGTTTATCTGTACCTGGAGTTCGACCAAGTAACTATAGTGATTTTGTGTTTGGCGTGAAAAAAGAAAAATTACAAGGTAAATTTCGTGATTATGAAGGTTGGGCTGGTGAATTCGAGAACCCTTCGGCTCAAAAGACCAACTCAGAAAGTAAGAGTTCAGTAGATGGAATGCCAGAAAAAAATACAATTGGAGATCAATACTTTGTCGTAGTAGGTTCTTTTGGAAATAAGAATAATGCCGACAATTATCACCAAAAAATAAAGAAAGAAGGATATGATCAAACCCTACTTCTTTTCAATAAAGAAAAAAATATCTACCAAGTTTGTTTGTTTAAAACCACCTTGGCCAATGAGGCCGAAGAGATACTTTTAAGTTATTCCGAAGGCGGCAAAAAAGCCTGGATACTCGAGCTGAAAAATTAATTAAAATTGAATTCTAAACCACCTTTTGTCATTTTGAATCGTTAATTATGCAAATTAGATTAAACCTTATTCGTTCAATGAAAAAGTTCACATTCATTACAAGCACCTTCGTTTTTTTGTTTTTTTGGTCGTATTCTTGGGCGCAAATCCAAGCCCCAGCAAACAATATCGGTTCACTACCAGAAAAATGTGGATTTGATGCGATTCATGTATGGAGGATGAAGAATGATCCTGCGTATTTTCAGAATGTTCAGCAATCTAACGCAGAATATTACGAGTTTCTAAAAAATCCTGTTCGACCAAAGGCTGTGCGAAAAATACCAGTGGTTGTTCATGTAATTCATACTGGAGAGGCTATTGGACATGAGAATAATATATCGGACGCTCAAATTGTAAGTGCAGTAAATAACCTTACGAATGCCTTTCGAAAAATCGGTGCTCCATACTCTACCGGTGGTGGAGTAGATTGTGAGGTTGAGTTTTGTTTGGCTCAAAGAGATACGAGCAATAATCCTACCACTGGTATTTTGCGCCAGAACGGCTCAGGCGTAACGAATTATGCTGCAAACGGTATTACTAATGCGAATAGGTCACAGGTACAAGCTCTGTCTTTTTGGGACAACAGAAAATATTACAACGTTTGGGTGGTTATTAAAATTAACGGAAGTAATGGTGGCGGTACTCAAGGTTATGCTCAATTGGCATCTGCTGGTGCAGGCGGGTATAGTGCTTCTGACGGTACTGTGATTTTAGGGAATGCAATGGGATACGATCCAACAGGCTCAATTGGGTATGCTTTAAAGTCATATACGCGAAAAAATGGAACATTAATTCATGAGGTTGGACATGCAATGGGTCTATATCACACCTTTACTGGTGATTGTCCTAGTAATAACTGTCCACCAGACGCGACTACTTGTCCATCTGATACTGACTGTGGTACAAATGGTGACTGTGTTTCAGACACTCCCAAACATAGACGTTCTACGTCTGATTGTCCTGTGAACTCTACTCCAAATGCCTGTCAATCAGGGTCAACTGCTATTGACTTCGTACATAATTTCATGGATTACTCTAGTGAAGATTGCAGTTATTTGTTCACCGCTGGTCAAAAAACAAGGATGGATTCATTCATGGCTTCTGGAAAAAGCAGGAATTCATTGACGAACTCGAATGGATGCGACCCAGTGAACGCAATAGATATTGGAATCAATGAAATTACATCACCAACCCCCACTTTTTGTAAAGGTACTTTTGCTCCTGTTGTTAAATTGAAAAACTTTGGATCAACGACGATTACCTCAGCTGAAATAAAATATCAAATAGATGGAGGTACAATTGCGACCTACAATTGGACTGGTTCTTTATCTAATAATCAAGAAGAAAGTGTAACCTTACCAAATGTTACTACAACGAATGGAGCACACACTTTTAAAGCATTTACAGATAAGCCTAATAACGCTACCGACGGAAACACTACAAATGATTCGAAAACAGTAAATTTTTCCATAAGTGCTGCAGCAATCCCATTTGTACAGGAATTTGAAAGTGGTAACCCATTCCCTCCAGTAGGCTGGAGTTTGGATGAGGCACCTGTAGGTTATCAAAAATGGGCTCAATACACCGGAGCACATGCAAACGGCACCAGTACAGGTATAGCTGCAATATTGTTTACAAGCAGTTCAAATCTAGCCGGAAATAAAGATATGTTAATCACGGAACCTATTAGCCTTTCGGGTTCTTCTAAAGCTATCTTAACATTTAAATTATACACTAAGAATACCAATCCAGCTTTTGGATCTCAATACTATGATACTTTAAAAGTTTATGTTTCCAAAGATTGTGGACAGACTTATCTACCTGCAATATATTCAAAAGGTGGTCCTACGTTGGCTACTGCAGGTAGTTCAGGAGCTATTCCTGGTAATCATTACCCAACCTCTGCTGCTCAATATCGCCGTGATACAATTAGTTTAAACTCTTATGCGAATGAATCTGTTATTTTTAAGTTTGAACATTATGACTACGGAGCCCAAAACTTCCTTTTGGATGATATCAATGTAATGGACCCTTGCTTGAACCGCACTCACCCAACAACCATATCAGGCATTGCAACAGTTTGCCAAGATTCTATGGGGGTTGCTTATAGTATTCCGGCGGTTACGGGTGCAACAGGTTATGTTTGGTCCGTGCCCAACGGTGCAACTATTGCTAGCGGTCAAAACACAACGAACATTACGGTGAACTTTGGCTCTACTTCAGGAGATTCTGTTAAAGTATATTCAACCCATGCACAATGCGGTAATTCAGATACTATATTCTTGAAAATAACAGTTACACCAAAACCAAGTGCAGCAGGTGCAATTGTAGGTGATAACGCTGGTTGTGCTGGAGACTCTAAAACATACTCCATACCAGCAGTTACAAATGCTACCGGATACACTTGGACTGTACCGTCTGGAACTTCAATCACTGCAGGACAAAATACCAATTCTATTACAGTGACCGTAGGTTCTACTTCAGGTAACATAACGGTTACGCCGACCAATTCTTGCGGTAAAGGAACTTTGTCAACTTTAGCGGTGACCTATAATAGTGTTGGCGTTTTAAGTGGACCTATTTCTGGAAATTCTACGGTTTGTCCGAATACAACTGGAGAAAATTATTCAATTACACCTATTGCAGGCGCAACGTCCTATGTTTGGACAGTTCCTACTGGAGCAACTATAAACGGTACTGCAACTGGTTCATCAATTGTTGTTGATTTCGGTACGCAAAGTGGTGCAATTACCGTTAAATCTCAGAATTCTTGTGGTTTTTCAAATACGATAACACTGAATGTCACAGTAAGTTCTGCTCCTTCAACTCCAGATGCAATAACTGGTCCGGTAGAAGCTTGTGCAGGTTCAACTAAAACATACGCAGTTCAAACCCCAGCAACAGGAGTGACTTACACATGGACCGTGCCTACAGGAGCCACTATTTCTGGAGCAAGTGATGGGCCATCGATTTCTGTGGTTTTCGGAACACAAAGTGGAAACATTACGGTAAAGGCAGTTTCTACATGTGGAGAAAGTCCTATTCAGACCTTAGCTGTTTCAGTTATAGAAATTCCAGCTACACCTGGCGCTATTTCTTGTTCAACTACCGTATGTGAAAATCAAACGGGAGTGCCAATTTCGGTGGCTGCGGTTGCTGGAGCCACAACCTATAACTGGACATTACCGGCTGGCGCTGTTATTACAAGTGGAGCAGGTACAAATTCTATTATAGTTGATTTTTCTACTTCTGGTGGTACCGTTTCAGTAACTGCTGAGAATACATGTGGTACAAGTGCAGCTTCTACTAAGACAGTAGGAATGGAAACAATACCTGCTACGCCAAGTGCAATCAATGGAAATCAAAATGTTTGCATTTCAAACACATCTGAAAATTATTCAACCCCTGCAATTGCAAACGCAGGTTATTATAACTGGAGTGTAACGGGTGCTGGAACATTCGTAATGAATAATTCCTCTACAAATGTTGTTGTAAACTGGAACGGTGGTGGAGGAACTCTTGAAGTTACAGCATCTAATTTCTGCGGTACTTCGACTCCAAGACAAATTACGATTAATTCTGTTTCGGTAACAAGTCCACCGGATGCTATTACAGGTCCTGCAGAAGTTTGTTCTGGTCAAACAGGTGTAGTTTATTCGATTCAAACCCCGGAAACAGGTGCAACCTATGCTTGGACTGTACCTACTGGCGCAACCATTACGAATGGTGCAACAACTTCTTCTATAACTGTAACATTTGGTTCTGCAGGAGGAGATATTACGGCATCTGCCAATGCAGGTTGCGGTCAAAGTACAGCTATTTCGAAAACAATTACCCTACTTACAATTCCAACAGTTCCCGGCGCAATTAACGGGCCATCTACTGTATGTGAAAATGAATCAGGCGTGGTATTTTCTGTAGGAGCGGTTGCAGGAGCAACAAGCTATAATTGGACCTTGCCAACAGGAGCGACTATATCTTCTGGTGCAACAACTGAAAATATAGTGGTTACTTTTGGAACATCTGGCGGAACTATTTCAGTAACAGCACAAAACCAATGTGGAACCAGTGCGGCGGCTACAAAAACAGTTACCATGGAGTCTATACCAACGACACCTGCAGCGATCAATGGTCCACAAACTGTTTGTACCTCAAGCACCTCCGAAAATTATTCTATAGCAACTATTTCAAATGCAAGTTCTTACACTTGGAATGTAACAGCTCCAGGTGCGATTATAGGAACAAATAATACAGAAAATATTTCTGTAAACTGGAACGGCTCTGGCGGTACAATTTCTGTTACTGCTACCAATGCTTGTGGTACTTCGGCTCCAAAACAATTGACGGTTACTTCTTCAAGTCAAACAACCACACCTGATGCAATTGTGGGGCCTTCAACAGTTTGTGTTAATCAAACAGGTGTCACCTATTCCGTTCAAACTCCCCAAACAGGAGCCACGTATGCTTGGACGGTTCCTTCAGGTGCATCAATTACAAGTGGTGGTACAAGTTCTTCCATTACCGTAACTTTTGGAGCAACGGGCGGCAATATTACAGTTACTGCTGATGCTGGATGTGGTGTTAGCCCAAGTCAATCGACTACGGTAACAACAACTACTGCGCCAGCTACTCCCGGAGCAATTACAAGTCCGGCAACGGTGTGTGCAAATGAATCGAATGTAAATATCTCAGTTCCCGCAGTTGCAGGTGCAACAAGTTATAATTGGACTTTGCCAACAGGTGCAAGTATTACAAGTGGTACAGGTTCTAATGTTATTGTAGTAACCTTTGGAACAACAGGAGGGACTATTTCTGTAACTGCTGAAAACAGTTGCGGTATCAGCAGTGCATCAACGAAAAGCATTGTTGTAGAAACGATTCCAACTCAACCAGTTTTCACGACAGGAAACCAAAATGTTTGTAATACAAGTACTTCAGCAAGTAGAACAATAACAATAACTTCTCAATCATTACAACCTGATGCTATTGTAGGACCATCAACGGTTTGTGCAAATGAAACGGGCGTATCTTATTCAATTCAAACTCCGCAATCAGGCGCAACATACGTTTGGACTTTGCCTTCGGGAGCGACAATTTCAGGTCCACCAAATGGATCAAGTATCCTTGTTGACTTTAGCACCACAGGTGGAAATATTACAGTAACAGCGGATGCAGGTTGTGGGGTGAGTCCAAGTCAGTCAAAAACTATAACAGTGACTCCTTTGCCAGCCGCTCCAGGAGCAATTACCTGTTCAACTTCCGTTTGTCAAGGTCAAACCATGACTGCACAAGTGACCAATATTTCAGGAATGACCTATGATTGGACGGCTCCTGCAGATTGGACGATTACTGGCGGACAAGGCACTAATTCGATTACTTTAACCGTTGGTGCAACAAGTGGTAATATCTCGGTAACCGCTCAAACAACTTGTGGTACAAGTACTGCATCGACTCAATCGGTCGTGGTAATTCCTAATAATGAAACACTTACAATTACAGGAGATGATAGAGTTTGTCCAGGAGCTGATGGATTGACCTATACAGCGAGTGGCATTACAGGAAGTAATTATGTTTGGACGGTGCCAGCAGGTGCTGTTGTAGCCTCTGGTGCAGGTACAGCGAGCGTAGTTGTTGATTTTGGTGCCAATGGTGGAAACGTTTCAGTTTCAACAAACAACGTATGTGGTTCAAAATCGGCTACAATTACAGTTGTATTTGAACAATTAATTACAGACAACACTTTGCCAAATAATGTTGATGTATGTGAAAAGGAGCCTTTTACCATTAATGGTGGCGCAATTCAGCCAACCAACAATTATTCAATTACATGGCAAAAAGCAAATGCCTTGGCTGGTCCTTATACGAATGATTTAAGTTCAACAACCGAATCAATTTCAGGAACAGCTGGATTAGCAGGAACTAAGTTGTATTATAGAAGAATAGCTGTGTACTTTGGTTGTGTGGATACTTCCAATGTATGTACGGTTTCAACAACAGAAAATCCAGAAATATTAACAACGGATATGGATACTGTTTTGTGTTCAAATCAACAATTTACAGTTCCGTTTATCAACGTGCAAAATGGCGTAATTGGTTCTTGGACTCATGACGGACAAGGTACTTTATTAAACGCGTCTACAGCGAATCCAACGTACGTTTTAGCTGCAAACGATCAATCCTCTTTGGTAACTTTGGAGTTTGAAATCACACCAACCAATGGCTGCCCATCGACTGGTCAAAAAGGACAATATTACTTGTTGGTTAAAGCCAATCCAGTAGCAACAGGTTCGGGGACGGAAGAAATTTGTCCGACAGGGTTTGCAATTGGTATTACTGGTTTTACAGCTTCTACCTCCACGATTTCATGGACCCATAATGGGCAAGGAACTTTGAGCAATAGTTCGAGTTTATCACCAACCTATACCTCGTCAATGAATGATGCTGGATCGACTGTTACATTAACAATGACTGTATCAGAGCCTAGCTGTCCAACACCATTAACAGCCACGGCTAGCTATGAAATTATACACCGAGCCAGTATTTTTGATCCATCTTTAAATGTGAAGACGGGGAATGATACGACCATCAATGAAGGAAGTATTGCTTTGTTGTTAGGTAAGGGTACGAATGTATTTTTGTACATGTGGTCGCCTGGAGCAACTGTGGTTGACTCATTAAAGAAACTTACCTCGGCAAAACCAAAGAAAACAACCACATACGTACTTACTGGTTATAGTGACATTGGGTGTATTGATCGTGATACCATGGTTGTGAATGTGATTGAGAGACAAGATTCAACGATTTTTATACCGAGTTTATTTTCACCGAATGCTGATGGAACCAATGATTATTGGGTGATTCCTTCAATGGTGAATAGACAAGGAATTCATGTTGCGATTTACAACAGAGAAGGTAAATTGGTCTATGAAAATTTGAATTATCAGCACGACTGGGATGGAACTTATAATGGAGTGAAACTGCCAGATGCTAGTTATTATTATATCGTGAAATTACCCGACACAGAAGAGCCTCTTAAAGGTGTTGTTTCAATTTTACAACGATAAACCTATTAAACCGAAAGAATGAAATTATTAATTGTCGCTTTAGCAACATTATTTACAATCGGAGTCAGTTATTCACAACAGTTGCCATTGGGTAGTTTGTACTATGCAAATATGATTTCGATGAATCCTGCCTTTGTAGGATACAAGAGTGATATGGAAGTTTTTATAGCACATCGCAATCAATTCGTGGGCTTTGAAAATAGTCCAAAGACCAATTATGCCTCTTTAACAGGTCGTTTGTCAAGCCAACATCGAGTTGGATTAACGGCCTTTTCTGATGCCACAGCATTGTTTACGAAGAGTATCATTAATGGAAATTATGGTTACAGCCTCCAGTTTGGAAGTCAACAACAATTGGTGTTTGCTCTGGGAGCAGGTTTGAGTACCTTGGATTTGAACTTAAGTAATGGCAAGGCAGTTGATATGAATGATCAAGTCTATAGTTCTATCCGACAAACCAAAGCAGGGTTTAATGCCGATTTTGGATTGTTGTATGAGTTTCGCGATTTACAAGTAGGCTTTTCAATCCCCCAACTGTTTAACAATGCCACTAATTTCGAATTAGAAAACAACAAACTCTATTCTTATAAAAATACGAGTCACATGCGTGGTACCATGAAATACGATTTCAGCGTTGGAGGTCAAGGTATAATAACCGCATCTCCAATGGTTATGGTTCGTTCCGTGAAAGGAGCGCCGCTTCAATATGACTTAAGTGCTATTTTAGATCACAGAGACTGGGGTTGGATTGGGGTTACTTACCACAGTGATTTTGCAGTAGCGGCAAGTGTGGGCTTTAGATACAAAAACTTTACCTTCGGTTATGCCCATGATTTCATAATGAGCGATTTACAAAGATTTGGAAAATATTCTTCTGAAATAGTTTTAGGGTATACTTTCGATAAAAGAAAACCAAATGCTCCTAAACAAGATCTTACAAATATTTTGGATCCCAATGCTAAGAAAGCAGAAGAGTTGAATAATGGTGCTCCAACAGATGAAGAATTAGCTTTGATGCGCCAAGAAATTGAGAAAAATCGTAGAGAAAAAATGATGTTGGCTGATTCTATTCAAAAAGCGAATACGCAAGCAGAAGAGAAAAAATTAATCGCCGAGTCGGAACAAATAGCTGAGAACAAAGTTGAGGTTAAGAGTGAAGAGCCAGTTGAGGAAAAGACTAAGGTTGAGGAAAAGGTTAAGAATGAAGAGCCAAAAAAGGTAGTTGAGGCTAAGGTTGAGGCTGAGGTTAAGAGTGAAGAGCCAGAAAAGGTAGTTGAAGCTAAGGTTGAGGCTGAGGTTAAGAATGAAGAACCGCAAAAGGTAGTTGAGACTAAGGTTGAGGTTAAGAGTGAAGAGCCGATTGCGGAAAAGGCTAAGGTTGAGGAAAAAGTGAAAAACCAAGAAACCAAGACCAAAGACCAAGAGCCAATCGTCCGAGACCAACAGTCAGCCGACAAAACTGTCGAAGTGAATGAAAAAACGCCATTAGTTTTTGACGATGCTACCAACTTTAAACTGGACAATGGAAATGTTCCGGAAGAAGGTTTTTACATTATATTAGGAGCATTTGGAGATCATAACAACACCGTTCGTTTCATGAAAACGCTTCGAATGAATGGGATCGAGGATGCCTTTATTGTAAAAAATGAAGTAAAAAATCTAGAACAAGTTTGCGTATACTTCACTGGTCAAATAGGAAGTGCACGAAACGAGTTAATGAAATTTAGAGAAGAAGGAAGAAAGAGCTGGATTCTTAACTTGAAATAATTACAAGAAAAGTTTCTTATCCAATTGAAGCCATTCGAGGGTTGAATTACAAAATATATCCTCGATGGTTTCATTCGGTAATTGACTGTCTTCAATAAACTTTCCAATCTCTAAATCTCCCAAAGGAAAAGGGTAATCACTTCCTAAACATACTTTTTTACTTCCTTGAAGTTTTAAAATGTACTCCAGAGCATCAATGTCGTGAGTAATACAGTCGACCCAAAATTTACCCAAATAATTTCTTGGATTGATCGGATTGTCAATGGCTACTAAGTCTGGCCTACAATTAAAACCATGTTCAATTCGACCAATTGTGCTCATAAAACTTCCACCTGCATGGGAAAAACAAACTCTTAGCTTGGGAAGTCTTTCTAAAACGCCTCCAAAAATCAATGAACAGGCCGCTCTTGATGTCTCTGCGGGCATTCCTACCAACCATGGGAGCCAATACTTCTCCATCGATTCAAAGCCCATCATGTTCCACGGATGAATCATAACTGCCAAACCCAGACGTTCGCAAGCTTCAAAAATTGGGAAAAATTGCTCTTCCGATAAATTTAGATCATTAATATTTGAACCAATTTGAATCCCCACCAAACCGTTCTTTTTAATTCGCTCCAATTCCAAAATTGACAAACGTGTGTCTTGCATCGGAACAGTGCCTAGTCCAATATAATTCTTCGGATAACGCGCTACTAAATCAGAAAGGTGGTCATTTAAAAACATGCTCAATTCCAAACCATCAGCCGGTTTTGCCCAATATGAAAACAAAACTGGAATAGTACAAACTACTTGAACTTGGGTGTTAAACTTTTGATAATCGGTTATTCGTTCTGATTCATCCCAACAATCGGATTGAATGCGGCGAAAGAATTTACCACCTTGCATCATATCAGCAGAGCCATCTCGGTTTGGCTCTAAATAAATGAATTTTCCGTAGCCAAATTTCTCTGTCCAATCGGGCAATTTTTTTGGAATAATATGCGAGTGCATATCAATTTTCAACATAATCCTTGAGATTTAAAAGCTTTCGTTAAATAGTAATAT
>JAHKAT010000183.1 GCA_018825925.1 Bacteroidota bacterium
CATCAGTCAGAGCAAAATACCCAACACCCCCAGTTCCAACCGACTGACTTGGATTGTTCACGCGAATACAAATCCCTTTAAAGTAATTAATAAAAGCATCGGCAGAAGCAAAATCACTTGGGTTGGCGGTTGCATCGTTAATAAATTTCTTCGCCAAATTTGTATCTAGCTTTAAACGCAATTGCGGCACAGACAAGAGAGTATCAATTACCACCTGTTTGGTAGATTGCATTTTGTACACATTGGCATTGGCATCCATCAAGTTTGTCGATTTCAGAGGTATGGAGGATTCCATATAGTAGTTCACTGCAGCCGAAGAGCTAATGGTATCGTTTAATTCAAAAACTTCAAAAGTTTGATTGTCTGATTTGCCTGTAAAACCAGTATACTTTAAAGAAAGTACCAAAGAATCAACTATAATTCTCGAAATATCTTCAAAAGTAGGGTTTGAGGCCACCAAACGAATTTGCGTGTAAATTGACGCATTTACTTTACCAAAAACAGGGTCGTTGTAAGAACCCAAGGTGCTAATTACAGGATTTTTTGTAATCACTGTATCGTCTAACTCAGTAAAAGTAGTTAACGAAAAGGTATCAATTCCTCCACCGTCGAGGAGTGCATTTTTATCAATTGCATTTAAACCGACATCACTTGTTTTTTTCTTACAAGCTACAGAAAGCAAAAAGCATAATAAAAAAGTAGCGGAAAGTTGAAAAACTCTCCGCCACATACCAATTTTATGGTTGATCATATTATTGTATAAGTATCTCTTCTTCAATTACCTTATCAAAAAATTCAGACATCACTTTCGTTTGGTTCTCTTCAGCAACATATTCTTGTTTCAAACAGTTTGCTTCATCTACCATTGCCTGCAAAGATGCATCTAAATTTTCACTTGAAACGTTCAAACCGTCAGCATATTTCATCATGACTCTGCTTATATTTTCAAAGCTGGTATCTTTCATATCGTTAACCACCTCATCATCAAAACCCTCGAACTTTAATTTCTCAGGAAATTTAGCGTCCCAATCTTTGTTAAATGCTTCGTTGTACACACTATACACCACCTTAGTATCCGCGAAGTGAGGATCTTTGTTGTATAATTTTTTAACGTACAAAGACATCAAGCCTGACATCCAACCGTGACAATGAATCACATCTGGTTGCCATCCTAGTTTTTTAACTGTTTCGAGAACACCACGACAGAAGAACATAGATCGTTCGTCATTATCTGGGTGAAACTCTCCTTTGTCATTAACAACTGTATTCTTGCGTTTGAAAAACTCATCGTTATCAATAAAATAAACTTGCATTCTGGCTGCAGAAACACTTGCTACTTTAATGATTAAAGGATGATCGTTATCGTCGATAACTAAATTCATACCCGACAAACGAATCACTTCGTGTAATTGATGTCTACGTTCGTTGATGTTTCCAAATCGAGGAGTAAACACTCGAATCTCTTTTCCACCTTCCTGTATCCCTTGCGGTAATCGTCGTGCGGTTGTTGCAATTTCTGATTTTGGCAAAAACGGGGATATCTCCTGCGTCACAAATAGGATTCTTTTTTTCTCCATGAAGTTTATATGATTGACATTTCGAATACAAAAATATAAAAAAAAAATCGGAAAATCAATTGAAAGGAATAGCTTTGTCCGTTTACCCTGTCGAAAAATAGGATATGATTCTTTGTGAAACAACACATTCTTTAAAAAGCGAACTGGCAAAACTAGACGCCAAAAACAAATCTGTTGGTTTTGTTCCAACGATGGGTGCGTTGCACGATGGCCATTTATCCTTGCTTGATGCGTGCATTAAAAACAATGAAATCAGTGTAGTTAGCATCTTTGTTAATCCTACACAGTTCAACAATCCGGCTGATTTAGAGAAATATCCACGCGATCTACAATCCGACTTAAACATCTTACAACCAAAGAAATGCGATATTGTTTTTGCTCCTACGGTTGAGGATATCTATGAAAACAACCAAATTGCTTCGTCGGTTGTACTTGGAAAACTAGGCGAAGTAATGGAAGGCAAGTTTCGACCAGGCCACTTTGAAGGTGTTATGCAAATTGTAGAGTTGCTGTTTCGAATTGTTCAACCTCAAAATGCGTATTTTGGAAGAAAGGATTTTCAGCAAGTAGCCGTTATTAAGCACATGGTAAAAACTTTAAATATTAGCACAAAAATCATCGAGTGCGAAACAATGCGAGAAAAAAGTGGACTGGCGATGTCGAGTAGAAATAAATTATTGACCTCCGAAAACTTAAAAGACGCTGCCTTTATCTTCGCTGCATTAAGTCATGGAAGAAAGCTGGCAAGCTCAAAAACTCCTGCTGAGACAAAAGAAATAATCACCAAATCATTTTCTGAAAGTAAATTATCATTGGAATATATCAGCATTGTTGACCCGACTACCTTAGAATCGTTAGACTACGCATGGACGCCCGGCGCAACGGCTTGTGTTGTTGCTTATTGCGGTGCAGTTCGACTTCTCGACAATTTAGAACTAATCCCTGCTTTGCAGAACTAAATAAAATTTGATTTTTCCATTACCTTTGTACTCCAAAAAAAGAGAAAATGCTCATTCAAGTCGTTAAATCGAAAATTCATCGTGTAAGAGTAACACAAGCAGAATTGAATTATGTTGGTAGTATTACCATCGACAGGTCATTAATGGAAGCGGCAAATTTAATCGAGGGTGAGAAAGTTCAAATCGTCAATATCAACAATGGCGAAAGACTAGAAACTTACGTTATTGCAGGAGATGCCAATACAGGCACTATTTGTTTAAATGGTCCGGCTGCTAGAAAAGTACAAATGGGCGACATTTTAATCATTATCGGTTACGGTTTCTTATCCATTGAGGAGGCAAAATCATTCAAACCTGCTTTGGTTTTTCCTGACGAGCATACCAATTTATTGCCATCATAAATGAAAAAGGGACTGGGATTTTTTTTAAAAACTTTCATTCCTTTAGGCATAGGAGTTTATTTGATCTGGTACTTTTTTACCAGTATGAGTTCAGACTCCATTGAGCAATTCAAAATTGCATTTCGCGAAGCGGACTATTTGTACCTTTTCCTTTCCGTTCTCTTTGGATTTATTTCTTTGATTTCAAGATCTTTACGATGGGGTTATGTCTTAGAGCCCTTAGGGTATAAAGTCCCTTTTTGGCATCGGTATCATGCTCTAATGATTGGTTATGTTGTCAACCTTACCATTCCTCGAGCGGGTGAAGCCTCTAGAGCAGCAATGCTTTATAGATCTGACAAAGTTCCTTTTTCTAAGTCCTTTGGGACTATTGTAGCCGAGCGAGCAGTGGATTTATTGTTATTGGCTTCCATTGGTTTGTTTACGATGTATGTAGGCGCAGGAGATTTTGAATTAATCTGGAAAGAAATGCTCACCAAATTTGGCGCGAAACCAGAAAACTCAAGTCATTTTCCATGGAAATATTTGTTTTTAGGAATTCTATTCATCATCGCTCTAGTGGTTTTTCGAAGATTTCGTAAAAACGAAAAATTCAGGACTAAAATCATCGAATTCATTCAAGGTTTAATGGGCGGATTATTTTCCATTTTCAAATCTACTCGCCCTGTGGGCTACATTTTTCATACACTTTTAATTTGGGGCTGCTATATTGCCATGTTCGGAATTTGCTTTTACGCTTTAGATTCCACTAGCGAAATTCCAATGAAAGGCATATTAATCGGTTTTGTGGCTGGCTCAATTGGCATTACCTTTACAAATGGAGGCATAGGATCTTATCCTCTTTTGGTAGGCTTGGTGATTGCTTTTTACTTAAAAGCTGACCATCCAGATTCTGCTGAAGGAATAGGAAATGCGCTGGGTATGATTATTTGGGTTTTTCAAACTTTAATGATGATTCTTTTAGGCTTGATTTCAATGGTGTTGCTGCCAAAAAATTATTCGACTAAAAATGACAAAACTGCAAAAGATTCAATCGAAAATTAAAACCTTAAACGAGGCGCTGGCTTGGAGAAATGAATTAAAATCTTGTGGTCAAAAACTCGTTTTTACAAACGGATGTTTCGATCTACTTCATCTTGGTCATGTTACTTATTTAGCGCAAGCTGCGGAATTAGGTGAGCACTTAATCGTTGCTTTAAACACAGATGCCTCAGTCAAGCGACAAGAAAAAGGGGACAATCGTCCGATCAATCCAGAGCACGCACGATTGTTTGTACTTGCCTCACTGGAATTTGTGAGCGCAGTCATTTTATTTGATGCAACCACACCCATTTCTGAAATAGAAACCTTATCGCCAGATGTGCTTGTGAAAGGAGCCGATTACGACCCAAATGAATCCGATCCGACCTCAAAAAAACATATTGTAGGTAGAGACCTTGTATTGAAAGCTGGAGGAAAAGTGCAGACCATTCCATTGGTAGACGGGTTTTCTACTACCAATATCTTGAAAAAGGCAAAATAATCGTTGCTTAAATTAAAAAGCACTTAAAAGCCCCTTAGAATTGCCTTAAAGAGGTAATTCCATTTATTTTCAATTCTATATTCGTGAAGTATAATATTCACGTTTATGAATCTTCAAAGAATACCTAAGACAATACATTACTGCTGGTTTGGAGGTAAACCGCTCCCTAAAATGGCTTTACAGTGCATTGAGAGTTGGAAAAAACATTTGCCAAACTACGAGATTATTGAATGGTCGGAGAAAAATTATGATTTAAAGTCCAATCAATTTGTTCAAGAAGCGTACAAACAAAAAAAATATGCTTTTGTAACCGATTATGTTCGTTTAGATGTACTCAACAGATTTGGAGGGGTTTACATGGATACCGATGTAGAAGTTTTAAAATCTTTGGACGAATTCCTTCAACTACAAGCTTTTTCTGGATTTGAAACCGAAAATTTGGTCCCAACCGGAATAATGGCCAGCGAAAAAAATGGCGAATGGGTCAAAGAAATGATTTCTTATTATGATCAACGCCCTTTTATTTTAAATGGAGGAAAATTAGATACAAAAACCAATGTGTTAATCATTTCTGAACAAATGGCGGCCAATGGATTCGAATTAAAAAACTCACTTCAAGAATACAAGAATTGCGCAACATTTTTCCCGAAGGATGTGTTTTGCCCGAAGAATCCAAATGGCAAATTGGAGCTCACCCCGAATAGCGTTTGTATACATCATTTCAATGGTTCGTGGCTCACTTCAAAACAAAAGATAAAAAGATATGTGATCACGCATTTAATTGGTCAAAACAAGGCGAATTATATAAAAAAAAACGCAATAGTATGGTTACAAAAAATACTGGGCAAAAGAAACCATGTAAGACCATCTTATATTTTTTCGGGACCCGACCTGAAGCTATAAAGCTGGCTCCTCTGATAAAAGCAACGGAGTTAGAGCAAGGGTTTAGAAACATTATTTGTGTAAGTGGTCAGCATCGTGAGATGTTAGATTCTATCTTGACTTTTTTCGAGATTCAGCCGGATTACGACCTGCACCTAATGCAGCCGAATCAAAGCTTAATTCAACTTCTTTCAAAAGCGATGATGGGGCTTGAGCCTATTGTGGAGATTGAACAACCCGATGCAATTATTGTACAGGGTGATACGACAACCGTTTTAGCCGGAGCTTTAGTTGCAGCGCATAAAAAAATCGCATTAATACATCTTGAAGCAGGTTTACGAAGCGGTGATAGAAACTCTCCTTTTCCTGAAGAAATGAATCGGATATTGACAAGTGATTTGACTACACTTCACCTAGCTCCGACCCAATATTCGGCGCAAAATTTACGCGATGAAAAATTGGATGGAACCATACATATTACAGGAAATACAGTGGTTGATGCCTTGAAACTCACTCATGAAAAAATTAAAAACAACGAACCTGATTTTGAAAAACAATTTCCGTTTATAAAAGCCGATACTCCCTTTTTACTATTGAGTTGTCACCGAAGAGAAAGTTTTGGGGCCCCTTATCAGTCTATTTGTGAGGCCATTCTTGAAATTGTTGAGACCAACCCTGGATTCCACATTGTATACCCTGTCCACTTAAATCCTAATATTCAATTAGTTGCACATAAACTTCTGGTGCATCCTAGAATTCATTTAATGGAACCGCAAGATTATCCAGCCCTGGTGTATTTAATGTCCAAATCATTTGCCATTCTGACAGATAGCGGAGGGATACAGGAAGAAGCACCTTATTTAAACAAACCCTTGGTTGTGTTGAGAGATGTAACGGAGCGAATAGAAGGAATATTAGCGGGTACGGCCATTTTAGCCGGCTCCGATAAACATAAAATTGTTGAAGTTACCAATCAACTCATTCGCGATGAAAAATTCTATCAAAAAATGGCCAAATCATCCAATCCATACGGCGATGGAAAGAGCTGCGAGCAAATCGTTGAAATATTAAAAGGATACTTTTTCCCTTTAACAGAAACATCTCGTTTTATGCTGCCAACTTTTACGTCGAAAATTGCCTAATAACTTTATCTGTATTCTGGGAATAATTCGAGTATACCTTCTTCAGACGCATCACAAATACCTCGTTCCGTAATCAATTTTGAAACCAATCGAGCTGGGGTGACATCAAAACCATAATTGGCGGCTTTTGTCGTTTCTGGACAAATTAATACACTTTCTATTTTTCCGGTCGACTGCGCCTTACCTGTAGAATAACGCACTTCGTCTTGGTTTCTTTCCTCGATTGGAATTTCTGTTAGACCATCGCGTATCGTCATGTCTAAAGTAGTAGAAGGCAAAGCAACATAAAAGGGTACTTGATTATCTTTGGCTGCTAACGCTTTCAAATAAGTGCCTATTTTATTTGCCACGTCGCCAGAACGAGTCGTTCTATCCGTTCCAACAATTACCATGTCAACTTGGCCATGCTGCATCAAGTGTCCGCCAGTATTATCTACAATTAGCGTATGGTCTACCCCATGGCGCGTAAGTTCATAACAGGTCAAATTAGAACCTTGATTTCTAGGTCTCGTTTCATCGACCCAAACGTGAACTTTAATACCTTTTTGAACCGCCTGATAAATGGGAGAAGTAATAGTTCCCCATTCGATACACCCTAACATCCCTGCATTGCAATGGGTAAGTATATTCACCGTTTCCCCTTTTTTACGATTCGAAATTTCCTCAATTATAGGCAAACCATGTACGCCAATCATTCGGCAAGTTTCAATATCTTCTTCCACTATTTGACCAGCCATATCCCAAGCAGTCGTTAAAAAGTCGGTAGATTCATCCAGAGCTTTTTGCATTTTATCCAGAGCCCAAAACAAATTCACTGCCGTTGGTCGAGAAGCGCGAAGGGCCGAAAATGCCTCATCCACAAAAGAAGGGTCCAATTCCTCCTCTATCATCTCGCGTACTGCCAAGTATATTCCATACGCCGCAGTGGCGCCAATTAAAGGAGCCCCGCGAACGGTCATTTCTTTAATCGCCAACTCTGCGTCTTCGTAGGTCTCAAGTTTCACAACCACCCATTCATGTGGCAGTTTTCTTTGGTCTATCACCTCTACAAATCGATCTTCTGTGGTCCAGATGGTTCGGAACTTACTCATAATTCTATTGAAATTTCATTAAAGCTTGAAACATGCGTTGGCCAAGAAACAGTGTTTTTCTCACGAACCAATTGACACGTTTGAAACCCAGCTTTCGCTGCGGCCTCTAATTCTTCTTTAATATCGGATAAAAATAATATTTGATTTGCCGAAATATTGAGTTCTTCAGCAATCAACGAATAGGTATTGGCCTCTCTTTTGTGCCCTGTTTTTGTATCAAAATAATTGGAGAAATAGGGGGTTAAATCACCTTGCTCAGAAAATCCAAAAATCAATTTTTGAGCCTCCACAGACCCAGAGGAAAACACTCCTATTTGCAGGTCTTTTTTAGTCCATTCGATCAATTTTGGTACGACATCTGGATAAACATGCCCCTTTATTTCGCCACTTTCATAGCCCTTTCGCCACATAACTCCTTGAAGCGTTTTTAGCGGTGTAATTTTTCTATCCTCTGCACTCCATAACTTTAATTGCTCAATGATATCAGCATTGGTTTGAAGTTCAATTCCTTCTTCTTTAGCAATTTCAATGACCTCCAAAAAACTATTTTTCACGGTGGCGCTTTCAATTAAAAGTTTTAACTGATCAATTCTTTCAGTAAAATAAGGAAACAGAATTTGGTAAACGAAATCAACGGAAGTAGTTGTTCCTTCAATATCCGTGAGGACATACTTTACTTTCGAAAAATTCATGCTAGAAACTTTTTTTCAATATCGGAGTTTGTGTAATGGGGTACCCAACCGGATAAATCGATAAAAATTCGAATGGCTTTCACAAACGGATTCTTTTCTCCTGCATCAAACCAATGTTTTGTGCCTGCCGGAACAGAAATAAGATCTCCTTTCTGACATGTTAAACAGAAAACTTCTTCATTTTCAAGGTGGAACCAAAAATCACCTTGACCGTCTACAAAAAATCGAATTTCATCTTCGGTATGTATATGTTCGGCTAAAAATTTAGCGCGAATAGCCTCGTAATTCTCCGTTTTTGAATGGATGGAAATCACGTCAGCCGTTTCATAACCTCCTTTGTTCATGAAAGGTTTTAAATCTGCACTATACGCTTCCAATATTTGATCCTGCGTCGCATTGTCTTCAAAGAGAACATCACACGACCATTGATCGAAAAATATATTTCTTTGGTTCATGAACTCCCTAATTTCCGTTGCGTTGTTGGTTGAGAAATCCAGGTGAGGAATTTTTAAAATCGCCATTTTATTATGCTTTATTGCTTTTCCATTTCAATTCACAAAGATAGTCAAGGGTTTCCAGATGTCTTTTAGCTTCGAAAAAATTCTTTCCCCAGGCGTAGGTTCCATGACCTTTTATAACAAAACAGTGAAAATTAATTTTCTCACCATTTTCCTTCATCCAATTTTCAAAAAAGGCCATGTCTTGTGAATTTTCAACGACAGGAATTACCACTTTTTCTTGGTGCGACATTACACCTTCAAAACCTTTTTGAATTTCAAATCCTTCAAAAACCAGTTCTTTATGCTCGAGCGACCACAATACTGGGTAAACAGAGTGACTGTGTAAAATACAAGTGGTGGAAGGAAAGAGTTTATAAATTTGGCAATGAATTCCTGTTTCAGCGGAGGGTTTAAGGTGTATTGAGAAATTGATAGGGTTGCCATTTTCATCTACCTCCATAAAATCTTCAGAGGTAAAATTCGCCTTGTCAATTCCGGACTTAGAAATATGGATGTCTTTGTCCTCCGGAGCCAATTTAAATGAATAATTCGTTGAGGTAGCAGGAGACCATCCTTTAGAATTATAAATTCGAATCGTTTTTGCTAGTTCGTGTTTCAATAAATCTATCATACTGTAAATTTAAGAAACTCCCACCAATCTTCCTTCATACAAAAAAGCCACCCAAAATAGGTGGCTTTAGACAATGTTATTTCAATTACATTTTGATTATGATGAATTCCGTTCGTCTATTTGCTTGATGATCTGCTTCCGAGCAATTCGATTTCAATTCACCTTCACATGCACAGTCGTTCACTAATTTTGATTCGCCGTAACCTTTTCCATAAATTCTATTTGGATTGCTTATACGCGACCTTACCCATTCTGTAGAGGCTTTTGCTCTTAAGTCAGATAATTTCTCGTTATAAGCATAACTTGATCTACAATCTGTATGAGAACCTAACTCTATTTCCATTGTAGGATTGTCGTTCATTACGTTGACTATTTTTATAAGTTCAATAGCTGCATCTGGACGAATGTTGGATTTGTTCAAATCAAAGTAAATAGGGGATATACTAATCAATTTTCCTACGTCCATTCCTACATCCGCTTTTTGCAATCGAATATCTAAGGATTCTTGCATTTTTATCACCCCTCCTTTTTTAATACAATATTCATAGGGCAGCGTTTTTCCTAAATAACCCTCTTTAGTTATAACGACTTGGTATTTCAAACAATCACCAATTTTATTTTCCAAGCTTTTAAACGCATCACCTGTTTCCGGGGTACGTAAATTAAAAATCACTTCTTGGGTTTTTAGATCAATCACCTTCAGCCGAACATTGTCGATTGGTGCACCGGTCTGTCTATCCGTTACCAAAGCATACAATGACACACCTGACTCTTTGCTCATTTCAAGATCACGCGATACAAACTCTGCACTTTTCGGGAGATTAAAGGTATTCGCACTTATTTTTTGTGTCAAATACTGTGGTTTTTGACCTTCTAACTCATACTCCATATCCTTTTTGATAGGAACGCTATAACTTCCGTCTTTATCTGCCTTCGTTCTTCCTACTTCCTTTCCATTTACATCTCTTAAAATCACTTCTGCACCCGGTAATACCTCCCGAGTTATGGCATCTAATACCAATCCTCTTACAACTAAACTATTTTCTAATGGATTAAACATTTCAAGTGAATAAATATCATCGTCTCCCTTTCCGTTTTCGCGGTTTGAGGTGAAGTAACCTGTTATATTATCATTTCCAAGGGCGAATGCAAAATCATCTCGAGCAGAGTTGACAGGCAAACCAACATTATCAATCGTTAATTTATCTCTGTATAATGCATTTTGCGCGACGAATATATCCAAACCGCCAAGTCCGACATGTCCATCCGATGCAAAATATAGATTTCCAGATGTATCTAAAAACGGAAACATTTCTTGCCCCTCTGTGTTAATTTCAACACCTAAGTTCAAAGGAGTTCCAAAAATAATATCTCCGCTTCCCTTTGAGATTTGGACTTTATAAATATCAGCACCTCCAACTCCGGCAGGCATATCTGACACGAAATACATAATTTTTCCGTCTCGCGAAATGGTAGGGTGGCCTACTGAATATTCTCTGTTATTGAAAGGAACTTCTTTTACATCCGTCCACGAGCCATCGTTTTCTACTTTTCCATAATACATTTTGAGATTTTGAATTTTATTCTCGTCTCTTTTACCTTCAAAAGCCTTACCCAAGTTGTTTCTTGTAAAAAAAACATAAGACTCATCTGGCATAAATGCCAAAGGTCCTTCGTGATATCTTGAATTTATCTTTCTTGATGTTTTCTCCGGATTTTCAATTTCATTGTTGGTGCCTTTGGTTCCTTTATAAATATCCAAAAAAGTTTCTTCATTCCACATCCATGAATGTTTTACCATAGGATTGTAGTATCGATTAGAAATGAAATAAACAGATTCAGTTTTTGGAGTAAAATAACCCCCAAAATCTCTTCCCTCAGTATTTACATCAAGATTCTTAATACTAAATCGTTCTCCTCTTTCAATGATTCGCTCAATTTCATCCTTTTTACTCATAAACTCAATGGCTCTATAATCTGCCCTGTCTTTATTGTAAAAATTCAACATCCATTTATTGGACTCCTCGTATTTACCGTTCTCTTTTAAAACTTGCGCATATTGATAATAATCTTCAGGTGTAGCCGCTATATCAGTGATCATTTCTCTATACACAGATTCTGCCAAATTGGGTTTCCCCATATGGTAATAACAGTCTGCCAAATTTGACAACATAATAGCATTTGACTCCTTTTCCCTTAAAGACTCATACATTTTTGATGCTCGAGAATAGGATAATTTCGCATATATTTTGTCCGCCTTTTTCATTCTCAGACTTTGTCCTTCGACGGAAAAAACTGATACTAAGAAAAAACATAATATTAAAATCGTTTTCATATGTAATGAAGTTAATGTCTATTAAAAATAACGAGGAGAACGAATCCCTTTTTTCCTATAATCGAAATCATAAGAAAGCATAGCTTCGAAGGTACCATCATTGTATTTCCTCACAGCTTGAGTCCCAAATTCTGATGCCAATCCAATTTTAAATTGTGCGTTAATTTGATATTGAACAAAAGCACCAAAAGCAGCATCTAATCGGTAAGAACCTCCAATATAAAAGCGGTCATTGTAAATTCCGGCTACCGACATATCAACACTATAAGGAGCTCCAAACGCATATTTAAACTGACCAGTTGGCCTAAGTTTCCAATTTGAACTTAAATCTAACACCAAACCAGCGATCCCGAAATAGTGTCTTTTTTCAAGCATACTTCTGTCAATGTTAGAGTAACTTTGTTCCAGCAATTTTGGAACACTCGCTCCAATAAACCAATATCGGCTGTAATAATAAACACCGAAACCAAAATTAGGATTGGTCCGAAAGTAAGTGCTTTGCAAAAAGGATGGATCTGCCTCTTGTGTGGTTTTCAAGGTGGAAGTTGCATTATTGATCATGTTCATCCCTGCCTTTACTCCAAAAGCCAATCTTGATTTATTTTGAAATCTCAAGGAGTAGGAGAAATCAGCATAAATCATCGTTTGGGTTAAAGGCCCTATCACATCATTCACAGCAGTCACCCCTACCCCTACAGATTCATAAGGAAGTGGAGATTGAAAGCTAAAAGTAGTGGAGCGTGGTCGCCCATCTACTCCTACCCATTGCTCGCGGTGTAACAACATTGCATTCATAACCCCTTTACTTCCCGCATATGCCGGATTGACATATAAGGTATTGTCAAAATATTGGGCAAAATGCGGTTCCTGTTGCCCCCATGAGTAACCGCAACTAACAATTGCGATTACCGAGGCTATAACTATTTTTAATTTTGTATTCATCTTCATGATATTAAATGTCAACTAATCTTTATTACTTCCGTTGGATATAAACATACCCTACAAATGATCCATATCCCGGTTCATTTGTTTCTAATACATAATAATATGTACCGGTAGGTAATTCATTCCCTTCAATGTTGTATTGACTTTCTGAAGTTCCAGCCCAATCATTTTGGTAAGAATCCTTATTGTAAACTAGAGTACCCCAACGGTTGAACACTTTTAAATTATTGTTAGGCACTAACTCTATTCCACGTATTTCAAAGAAGTCATTAATACCATCCCCATTTGGAGAGAAACCTGTTGGAATATCCAAAATAGATTCACACATGTCTGGATCAATATAATCATCGATACCATCGTTGTCACAATCATTTCCAAACTCTTCTCCATCATTTGGTCCGGTGCCATCTGAGTTGATATCACGGAAATTATGGAAGCCGTCATTATCAGTGTCTGGAATTTCATGACCTAAACCTCTGTCATCCCATCCATCATTGTTGTCATCCTTAAATGAATCAA
>JAHKAT010000184.1 GCA_018825925.1 Bacteroidota bacterium
ATATAATCCCCTACTGCCACCTCAAGCCCTTGGTTTCTACCATAACCAATTCCCTTATTTATTTTATTGATAATATGCTTGTCTATTTTTTGGGTTTTCAAAAAATCCGTTTTCTTTTCTCTATTCCAAAGGAATCCAACATGAAATCGGAAATGGCAAACATGAAGTAGACAGAAATTTAGAATTTCTCATTCAAGCAGGCTTCCATATTGAAGAGCGCCGACCTTCCCTTTTTCCCTCTGAAAAAGACATTCATACCGTTCAGCAATATACCTCTGACCCTTATTTTTGTTTTGCTCCCGCAAGCGTTTGGTTCACAAAACAATTACCAGAGAAAAAATGGATTGAACTACTTCAAAAATATGCTGGAAGTGGAAAACTATATTTATTAGGTGGAAAGGAAGATTATTTACTTTGTCAACAGATTATCGAACTTTCTAAAGTTGAAGCCGTTAATCTCGCTGGTCAGCTCACATTACTGCAATCTGCAGCCCTAATGACAAAGGCTGAACGTTGCTTTGTCAATGATAGTGGTCCGATGCATTTGGCCTCCTCGGTAAACGCTCCAGTGACAGCCTTTTTCTGTTCTACAACTCCCGGTTTTGGTTTTGGGCCCTTATCTGAAGATTCTGAAATAATAGAATCACCTCACCCATTAAAATGCAAACCATGCGGTCTACATGGACATGCTGCTTGTCCCCTAGGAGATTTCAAATGCGGTAACGAAATAGAGATATAAAAAAAGAGCACCCCTTTAGGATGCTCTTTGTTTCTAAAATTATTCTAGACTTATTTTTTAACAAACTTAGTCGTTGCTACTCCTGTTTTTGAAATCACATTAACAAGGTAAGTACCTGATGCTAAATCTGATATATTCACAGATGTCAACACTGAAGAAGTATTTATTGTTTTTACAATTTGTCCGCTAACATCAAAAATCTGAATAGATTCAGGACGTGCGTTTAAAGTGATCATTACTTCTTCTGAAGCTGGATTAGGATAAACTAGTGAAACTAATTTTTCATTTTCAGCTATACCAACGTTTCCGCCTTTAAAATTGAAATTATCAACATGTAGAACAGAGCCATCCATATCACCTGAATAAATTATGATTGCCATAGAATCTGGTACATCTGTAAATTGAAATTTCATTCCAAATCGCTTATAGGTAGTTTGTGATGCGATCATTTCAAATTCACCTTCCGCTACTGTATTTCCATTCTTAGTAAATGCAACATAAACGAATCCAACATCACCCATTGTAGGTGAATATTTATAGAAACCAGTTAATGAATCCGGTTGACCTGTATAAGGTTGACCATTTGTAATATCGAATTGATCATTAAAAGCATTGCTTATAACTCCAGGGATATCACCAAATTGACCCACAGATATTGTTTCAAGACGAGCCGCATAAGTGCCACTTTGCTTGTCTGTGGTTCTAGTTACAAACTCACCATTGTACTGAAGGAAACCAGCAACTTCGTTTGTCGTTCTATAATCTTCAAGACTATTGGTAGCCGTAGAGTCATAATTCTCCAGTGAAAAATTAGTCAACGCCGGACCAGCCGTTAAACCTTTTAATGAAAAATTATCCACTGTAATTGTGGAACCATTCTTAGCATCAAAAACACCAAAAACAGGAGAAGAACTTACAATTATAGCGATAGAATCTTGAAAGGGACTAGTAAGTTCGATGCCCAAACGTGCCCATGTTGCTTGTGTTCCAGTTATTGGCAAAGTCGTAAACGTTGGAACCCCTTGGTTAAATTGAGCCACAGTTACCTCTGCATTTGTGTTTGCCGGTACATTAAACTTTGCATAAAAGATTAAGGAATCGACAACAAAAGCATACGGTTGACCTCTAAAACCAGTAGAGAAATTTCCATACGCCAAAATTGGAACATTTGTATCGCCAGGTGATACTTGAGATGTTAATTCAACTGCAAATTTTTGGTTTTGAGCAGACTGTACTCTTTTGGCAGTTCCTTCATTAAAGGCACCAAAGGTAGTCCAAGTTTTAAGCTCTAATGTAGAATCAACTTGCCAATTTTCAAAACTGGAATTAGGTAAGTTTCCTAGTTGTCCAAAAGACAGACTAGACAAACTAATAATTAAGGTTAGTAAAATTAATTTCATGTCTATTAAATTTTATTTTTTGCAAATATAAAGATATCGATAGTCATCTCATTATTTTACCAATAATTAACGTTGATATTTGTCAATTTTAAGCTCCATAACATAGTCTTCCATTAAAAAGCCATTTCCAATATCAATATTTTCTTCTTTTTCAGTTGTGAAACCTAGTGCTTTATAAAAATGATAAGCGTCGTTAAATCTGTTAACATTTAAATGTAGCTTCTGCATTTCTTCTTTTTTCGCAAAATCCAATAAAAATTCAATGATTTTTCGTCCAAAACCCTTTTCTTGTTCTGTGGGCAATAAATATAGCTTATGAATTCTCATAGTTCCAAATACAGGAAAGTTTAATTCAGAACATGAAAAACCAATTGTTTTTCCTTCTATAGAAAACAAATGAAAAATATGTCCCTTATCAAAATTTTTTGAGAGTTCAGTTTCAGAGTACATTTTATCCAGCATGTAGGCTATTTGATCCGCGCTTAAAATCTTGGAATAGCTAAAAGGCCAAATTATGTATGCAAGGTTTTGAACAATTAATAAATCTTCTTTTTTAGTTAGGATTGATGAATCCATTGGATGATATAAAATAGGATTAAAACAAAGTAAAATTAACCGAAATAATCAGTCATATTATTTCAAGCTCAAAATAAAAGTTTGAATCTATCTATTCAAAAGATCGGGTATATAAATTTAAAATTAATCGTCATCTATTATCTTATCGAATCATATTTCGTATCTTGTTTAGATAACTATTAATATTCAGACTTATGACTGACTTCTACGACTTTTTTTCAAACCTTTTATATACAGGTGATTGGCCACCACGATGGAATTGTGGAAAATGGACAGATTTCCATGGTTGGTTGACCATTTTAAGTGATCTCATGATCTGGTTGGCTTATTTTTTCATCCCAGTAATCCTTATTAAATTTACTCAAAGCAAAAAAAACTTACCCTTTCTACCCGTATTTTGGTTGTTTGGAGCTTTCATTATTCTATGCGGATTTACCCATTTAATGGATGCTGTTATCTTTTGGTGGCCCGCTTATCGCTTTGGTACTTTGGTGAAACTTTTAACCAGTTTGGTGAGTTTAGGAACAGTGGTGGCGCTAATAAAATATTTGCCCTTAATGATCAACTTTATCCCGAAAGATGAAGAAAAGAAAGAGATCATTGATTCCAATAAAGTATTACAATCAACTATTACAGAATTAAACAAGCAGGTGTTGTCTAAGGAAAATGAAATAGACCGTATGAAATTAGAAATTGCACGTTTAAAAAATCTCCAATAAACAATGACTCAGCGTTTATCGAAAAAAATAAGGGATCGCGACGTCCTTTTTCTGATTATCACACTTGCAATTACATTTCTGATTTTTCAAGTCGACAATGCTATGGGGAATTCAATTTCATTGGCTCCTTTGTATAGTTTGGTGATCTTGTTTAGTTGGCTCATTCCTTTTTCTTTTGCATTAATTGTCTCTGTGGTTTGTATTGTCTTACTCATTTGTTCTACCATAATAGGAATTAAAACTGGTAGTTCTAATGAACAAATAATGTTCAATTCATTTATCGGTTTTTCGACCATTGCTGTAACGTATATTCTAACACAAATCACGACCAATTCAGCTATTGAACTAAGTAAAAACAACAGAGCGTTGAGTCGTTTAGTCGATCAAAAAACTAGAGAATTACAAGGAAAAATTAAAGATTTGACCGATTATCAAGTCTTATTGAAGGAAAATAAAGAAATATTACATGAACTTCATAATGTGTTGGCAAAAAGTGAACATCGATATCAAATGATGATCAATCAAATACGAGATTACTCCTTCGTTTTTGTCAATAAAAATGGTGAAATCAGCACTTGGAATAGTGGAGCATCTCATTTAAGAGGGTTTATGAAAGAAGAGGTTCTTGGAAAGAAATTTTATGAATTCATTTTAGCACCTACCGATAACTTACAGAAAGAAGGACAAAAAATTATGTTAGAAATTGAGAAAAACAATTTTTATGAAAATTACGGTTATCGGATAAAACCAAACGGCTCCTCTTGGTATTCGCTTGAGATTATTTCAAAAATAAATGATGAAAATGGAGATTATATGGGTTTGTCATGGGTAACTCATGACCTTTCTGAGCTTAAGTTTAGAGAAGAACAAATCGGTCGATTGAATCAAGATCTTGAAATCAAAGTCGAAAAACGCACGAAAGAATTAGAGTCGTTTGTTTATACGGTATCTCATGACCTTAGAGCACCTTTGAGAGCAATTAAAGGTTTTGCAGAAATTATTGAAGAAGAATTTACCGAAAAATTGAATTCTGAGGATTTTACCAGGTTTGTTGGCTTTATTCAAAGTAACTCTAAGAAGATGTCGACTTTAATCGATGATCTGCTATTGTTTTCTAGAATTGGAAAAAAATCAATAGAAAACAATAAAATAAACACCGAAGTACTTTTTAAAAATATAGAAAGTGAGATGCGATTATCACATCCTGAATATAATCATGTTAAAATAAACTATATAACGAAGTTGCCTGAAATTAGAGCTGATCAAACTCTTATAACTCAAGCTTTCACCAATTTAATTTCCAACGCCTTAAAGTATAGTTCCAAAAAAGAGAATCCGGAATTGAAAATAAGTTGTTTAAGGAGCGACTCGAAATTTGTTTTCACATTTAAAGACAATGGAGCTGGGTTTGATGATAAATATAAGGACAAATTGTTTAAAATTTTTCAACGGCTTCATGATGGCTATGAATTTGAGGGCACTGGGATTGGATTAGCGATTGTAAAACAAGTTGCCGACATACACAATGGCTCTGTACATGCAAAAGGTGTTCTCAATGAAGGAGCCACTTTTAAATTCAAACTACCCATTCAAAAATAAAAAAGCTCTTCATTTCTGAAGAGCTTTGGATTATTTATAGCATTTGGAATTATCCTCCAAAGTCATCAAATCTTACATTTTCATCCGGAACACCCCAATCATCACACATTTTGATAACTGCTTGATTCATCATTGGTGGACCACAGAAATAGAACTCTATATCCTCAGGAGCTTCATGTTTTGACAGATACTGGTCAATTACAGCATTGTGCACGAAACCAACAAAACCGTCTGGTTCTTCGTCATGAATATCTTTCTTCACTGTCCAGTTATCACTTTCAAAAGCATCGGATAAAACCATATAGAACTTGAAGTTTGGAAAATCTTTTTCCAAATCACGGAAGTAATGGATATAGAATAATTCAGCTCTTGAACGTCCACCATACCAGTAAGTTACTTTACGGTTTGTTTTGATTGTTTTGAACAACTCATACAAATGAGATCTCATTGGTGCCATTCCTGCTCCACCTCCAATATAAAGCATTTCTGCATCAGAGTCGTTAATAAAGAACTCGCCATAAGGACCAGATACAGTTACTTTATCACCAATTTTTTGATTAAAGATATAAGAGGAGGCAATTCCTGGATTAACACTCATCCAACGGTTTGCTTGGCGATCAAATGGCGGTGCCGCAACACGTACATTCAACATTATTTTACGTCCCTCTGCAGGATAAGAAGCCATTGAGTAGGCACGTACAACCTCTTCGTCATTCTTCATCACCAAATCCAACATGCGGAAAGGACCTTCAGCCCAATCTTTCTTGAATTTGTCAGGTTCTCCTGGATGATCAGCAGGGTGTGCAGAAATATCCATATCTGAGAATTTCACTTCACAAGCTGGAATTTTAATCTGAATATACCCACCGGCCTTGTAATCCATGTCTTCTGGAATCTCCACAATGAATTCTTTGATATAGGTTGCCACATTGTAGTTTGATACCACTGTTGCTTCCCATTCTTTAATCCCCATTACTTCTTCTTCCACATGAATCTGCATGTCTTCTTTCACCTTCACTTGACATCCCAAACGCCAGTTATCAGCAATTTCTTTACGAGAAAAGTGTGGTTCTTCAGTAGGTAAAATACCGCCACCGCCGCTATTCACTTGACATCGACACTGAACACAAGTACCACCACCACCACAAGCAGAAGGTAAAAATATACCTTGTGAACTAAGTGTTGAAAGCAATGTATCACCACCATCTACTTCAAGAGTAGTGTCACCATTGATTGTAATTTTAATTTTCCCTTTTGGCGAAAGTTTTGCCTTTGCAAAAAGCAACATTGATGTTAAAGTCAAAACGACTAACAAAAATACTGCAAGAGTTAATCCTAAAGTCATTCCCATCGTCCCTAGTTTTTATCGTTATTAATTTGACCGACCATAGTGGTAGGTGCTTTTTCTTTCTTAACGTCTTTACCGTATTTTATTCCCATGAAACTCATGAATGCAATCCCCATCAAACCAGTGATGATAAATGTGATTCCCAAACCTCTTAAGGGGGCAGGGACATTTGAGTAACGGATTTTTTCACGTATCGCTGCAATAGCTACAATCGCAATAAACCAACCAATACCTGAACCCAATGAGAATGCCGTAGCATCTAACAAGGTAGAGTATTGACGTTCTTGCATGAATAACGCTCCACCTAAAATAGAACAGTTTACAGCGATTAATGGCAAGAAAATACCCAAGGCTCCGTAAAGAGCGGGTGCAAATTTCTCTACCAACATCTCTACCAACTGAACGATAGATGCAACAACTGCGATAAACATTATAAATGACAAGAAACTCAAGTCGATGTTCGCGTACTCATCACCCAACCAGCTCAAAGCTCCAGCTTTTAGCATATAGTTTTCCAACAAGTAGTTAACTGGCACAGTTACAACCAAAACGAAGATTACTGCAGCGCCTAAACCTACCGCTGTTTTCACCGTTTTAGAAACGGCCAAATAAGAACACATTCCCAAGAAATAAGCGAAAATCATGTTTTCCGAGAAAATCGCTTTTACAAAGATGTCTAATGTACTTTCCATATTTTATAATTTTTAATGGGATTCTTGTAAAGATTTATTTCGAGAACGTTGTACCCAAATAATACAACCTACAATAACCAATGCCATTGGAGGTAGAATCATCATATTGTTGTTTGCGTACCCCATTGCATATAAACCTGATTCTTCTCCTGGCAAAGAATTACCGAAAATTGGAATACCGCCTAGAGTTCCAGAACCAAATAACTCTCTAAAAATCGCTACTAATACCAACAATCCCGCATAACCCAAACCGTTTCCAAAACCGTCCAATACAGAAGGCCACGGTTTGTTCGCCATTGCAAAGGCCTCAAAACGTCCCATAATTATACAGTTCGTTATAATCAAACCTACAAATACCGAAAGTTTTTCAGAAATATCTGGAAGATAGGCTTTCAATACTTCGTTTACGATAATTACCAAAGATGCAGCAACTACCAATTGAACGATAATTCGAATTTTTGAAGGAATTACATTTCTCAATAGGGAGATTAGTAAATTTCCCATCACCGTAACAAAAATCACAGAAAGGCCCATTACAACACCTTGTGAAACTTGAACTGTAATTGCTAATGCTGAACAGATTCCAAGTACTTGTATAGTTACAGGATTGTTATCCGTAAGCGGATCTGTTATCAGTTTTTTATTTTTCTTAGAGAACAATGGCTCTCTTGGAGCTTTTGATTTTATTGCTATTTCACTCATACCAATTCTTATTGCATGTTTGATTTAAAATACGTTGCGTAAACAGACAAACCACGGTTGGCCATTTCCTCAACCCCTTTCGAAGTAATTGTCCCTCCAGTAATTCCATCTACTTTCTGAGGTTTTGGACCCGAACCGTCCTTCACTATTTCGAAAGGAGTGAAATCTCCATTCTCATCCAAAATAGTTTCACCAATCCAACGATCGATAAAAAACTGTTGAGTTATTTCAGCTCCCAAACCTGGAGTTTCACCTTGATGACCAAAAGAGGCACCAACAACTGTTCGCATATCTTCACCTATACAAAGATTTCCCCAAATTGGTCCCCATAACCCTTTTCCAATAATTGGAATCACATATAGTTTTTTACCATCTTTTTGAGCGACAAACAAAGGGAATTTTTTATCGCTTTCCTTTAAGGTTTTGTTTTTGTAATCTTTCTTAATATCTATATCAAAGGCATTGCCCTCAACTGGCTTACCGTTCATATCCAAAACCAATGCATTCTTCAAATCAACATACTTGTTGAAATTTTCTTCTGCATTACTACGATCTATTTTATTTGCCTCTTCCATTGGAAGCATTGCTTTCAAAATATCCATTTTCTTTTTAACCACACCATTTTTCTCTTGTTTGTCTTTCAAACCTAGAGATAGTGAGGCTAAAATCGTTCCGACCACTATTACAAGAGCAATAGCGAAACCGAATGTATAAGCGTTACTTTCTTTATTAAGTGCCATGATTATGCTGCTTTTAAACGATTAAGTCTTCTTTTAATATTTCCTTGAACGACATAATGGTCGATAATTGGTGCCATTACGTTCATGAATAAAATTGCCAACATTACTCCTTCAGGGTAAGCTGGATTCAATACACGAATTAAAATCGCTAAAATTCCACCAAATAAACCATAGTAAATTTTACCTGTTTCAGTTTGAGCAGCTGTTACAGGATCTGTAGCCATAAATACAGCACCAAATGCAAATCCTCCTAGCACCAAGTGATAATAGGCTGGTAAATCCAAGAATGCATTTCCACCAATTGCGTTCAATAATAATCCCATTACCAATCCACCGGTGAAGAATGATACGATCACCTTAAGTGAACCTACTCCAGTTAGTATTAAAATTGCAGCACCAATCAAACACATCAAAGTAGATGTTTCACCTATTGATCCAGGAATCATACCCATAAATGCATCCATGAAGCTATAAGACTCTGTGAATGCATTTAAATCCGAAAAAACGGGTTTGTCAGACATAAAAGAGGCCAAGTCACCAAGGGCAGTTGAACCAGTAAAGCCATCCACCTTCGTGTTTTCCACCCCAGCCATCCAAACTTTATCTCCAGACATGCTCGTTGGATAAGCAAAGAAAGCAAAGGCACGTGCTGTTAAGGCAACGTTTAGAATATTCATTCCTGTACCTCCGAAAATTTCTTTTCCTATAATAACCGCAAAAGCTGTAGAGACTCCAATCATCCAGAGAGGACAATCAGCTGGCATCGTTAATGGAATCAACATACCTGAAACCAAGAATCCTTCGTGCAAAGAGTGACCTCTTAACATTCCGAACAAAAACTCAATTCCTAAACCAACAGCGTATGAAACCACGACTATTGGCAAAACGCTTTGAAGACCGATTAAAAATTTAGGTCCCATTTCGGCCCAATAAGCCAAGTCACGATCTCCAGCAGATGCAACCATCGACCAATGTCCCGTGTTGTAAATACCAAAAATCAAACAAGGTATCAAAGCGAAAATCACCGTCATCATCGTACGTTTCAAATCGACACCATCACGAATGTGAGCACCTTTTTGCGTCACCAATTTAGGTGTATAAGCAAAAGTTGCCATCGTTTCAAATAATGGATTCCATTTTTCCCACTTTCCGCCTTTAACGAAGTGAGGCTCCATTTTATGTAAATAATTTTCTAAAAATTTCATCTTCTATCTATAGGATTACATACACTCTTGTTGGATCAAATCCAAACCTTCGCGAATTTCTGATTGAATATTTATCTTAGTCGTGCAAACATACTCACACAAAGCAAAATCTTCTGGAATCACTTCGTATATACCCAGATTTTCCATTCCGTCAATATCTTGAGTAATTGCTGCCTTCACCAATTGCATCGGTAGGATATCAAAAGGAAAAACCTTGTCTAATTCGCCAGTCACAACAAACGCACGTTCTTCACCATTTGTATTGGTATCCAAACGGAATTTTTTCTTTGGAAACATCCAAGTTGGAAATAATCTAGAATTTGAGAACTTATCAAATCCAGGTCCCATCCAACCGTCTTTTAAGAAAAACTTGTATTGATTTCCTTCTGGAATAATTGTTATTTGATTGTGATAAAACCCTAAAACACCATCGGCTTCGATTTTATCACCTGTCAAAACATTACCAGAAATTATACGAACATTGTCACCTACAATATTGCCTTTCAACAAAGAAGACAATGAAGCACCAACGACCATTTTATAGTATTTTCTATGATTGGCTTCCGAACCTGTTAAGGCTATTAATTTAGTTGTATCGAACTTTCCAGTATTCAAGAACCTTCCTATAACCGCAACATCTTGAGCATTCACAGTCCAAACATATTCACCCTTGTTCATTGGGCTAATGTGGTGGATTTGCGTTCCAACATTTCCGCCTGGATGTCTTCCTGAAATACTATTGATTTCAACACCTTTTGCATTGGTAAACACAGAATCAGATGGAGAATCAGCGTTCAAGGTTAAATAAACATTTCCAGCCGTTAATTTTTTAAGTGCATTTAAACCCGTTTGAAAGTTATTCTCATCACCGTGTAAAACAAAATCGTAATCTGGTGCTAGAGGAGAACTATCGAACGCCGAAACAAAAATCGCCTTCGGTTCATGGTCTGGGTTAGCTACTAAATCTATTGGTCTTTCTTTTATAAACATCCACAATCCTGCTTCAAGCAAGGCGTTTTTCACTTCTTCTGAAGTTGCAGAAACCGGATCAACAGTATTGAATGTTTTAAATTCTTGAGTGCCATTTGAAGTAACTTGAACTTCAAGGATTCTTCTTTTCTCACCACGAATAATCTTAGTAACGGTTCCACTAATAGTAGAACAGCACTTCACTGAAGTTTGGTGTTTATTGAAGAAAAGAACGTCACCCGCCTTAACTTCTTGACCTTCTTTCACGGTCAACTTTGGAGTCATTCCGTGAAAATCGCCTGGTTTGATGGAGATTGAAGTGGGTAGAATAAATTCTGACGCCACTTTTTCAGCTTCCCCTATCAACCTTATATCCAGGCCTTTTTTGAGCTTAACTGTATTAGACATGCAAAAAAGCGTTTTAAAATGTTGGCGCAAAAGTAAGAAATTGTAAAGTATAGGTAATTGCTGTTGAAGGAATATGAGGCTTAAATACTCAATTTAGAATCAGTCTAAATAAAGCAGTCAATTGGAATTTAGAAAGAATAGAATTAATTTGAACCTTGGAAAGCTCTGTTTTAGACAAAATATGACGCTTTTATAGATACAAAAAACCTAAAAGAATGATGAATACTGCCATATCCGAAGGTGTAAGAATCACCGTAAACACTCTGTTTCGTCCAGATTTATCGAGGACAGAACAAGGATTGTATTTTTTTAATTATAGAATAGAAATAAAGAATCAAAATCCGTTTAAAATACAACTGATGCACCGTGATTGGTATATTTTTGATTCTTTAAACGACGCCAATTTTGTTTCTGGGGAAGGTGTTGTAGGTGAGCAACCTATGCTTTTACCTGATGAGATTTTTGTGTACACTTCTAGTGTCGAATTAAAATCTGAAGTAGGGATTATGAAGGGATATTATACTTTTTTAAATCTAGGGACAGAAACCCATTTTCAAGTAAATGTTCCAACCTTTCAACTCATTACTCCACCGAGATTGAATTAATTTCTTTCCCACGCTCTCTTTTTATTTTATAAACGACGATTGTTATTAAAAGAAAAACCACAATCATCATTCCATAGGCTAGCCGATTACTATCAGTTAATCTTTTTAACAATAATTTTTCCTTTGCCTCCGAATTCAACTTTTCATCTCGAATTGAAAGAAGTGCAAATTCTGAATAGAATCCTTTGCTTTCACTCAATGATTTCTCTTGAAGTTTGCCTTTTACCTCAATTAATTGCTCGTAATACTCTATGGCCTTTGTTTCATTACCCAACTGGGTATATAAATGTGCAAACTCGGTTAATGCTTCAGTTTGACGTTCCAACAAGCCATTTGTCTCGGCTAGTTTCAACATTTCTGCGAAATAAGGTATTGCTTCTTCCAATTTGCCTGTGTCAAAATAAAACACTCCTACATTAAATAGGGCATTACAAATCAAGGTTGGATTGTTCGAGTTTTTTTGTGCCTCATAAGCTCCTATGAAAAAATCCTTTGCACTTTCTCTATTTCCTTGAATAAATTCTATAATTGCCAAACTAGTTTTTGCGCTTCCTATTTGTTCCTTTAACCCACTTTTATAGGCAAATTCAGCCGACTTCATGAAATAGGCTTGAGCAAGGTCCAAATCATCAGTTATTTGGGCTAAACCGCCTAGTTTACCATAAGCTTCGGCGATCAATCTTGGTCTTCCTAACTTTTTTGCATTTTTCAAAAATACTTGATATTCCTTTTCAGCTTCTTTGTATCTCTTCAAGCCATGAAGTGCATCACCTTTTAACTCTGAAATAACATTCAGATTTATCCAATTTCCCAAGTACTTTCGAATACTTTCAAGAATTAAAACTTGATCAAGCGCCTCTTTGTTTAATCCTTTAATGCAATAAAACACTCCTGTATATTGTGCCTTTAAAAAATGATTTTTTAATTGTTCGTTTTTATAAAAATAATCACCTATTTCATTCAACAAAAGTAAAGCTTCGTCTGCTTTGTTATTTCGTCTATAATTAATCGCCATAGCCAATCTTGATATATTGGCTGCATATAAGTTTTCCTCGGCAAGTGCTTGATCTAAAAGCGTAGGTAATCTTTTTAAAAAAAAACTATCAACTACGAAAAAACTTGACTTTCCATAAATAAAACCCTCAACCACAAGAGCTTTTCCTTGAACAGTTTTTTCAAGGTCATACTTTTTGTAATAAACCGATGCAATATCTTTTCCGAAAATAGGCACTGTCCACGCAATGGATAAAACAGCAATTAGGATTTTTGTATTCTTCATCTCGTTCAGTTAAGTCAATTAGGATACTCATTGCAAGGATACACAACAATCATTACTTTTGCAACCATAGAATCAATTTCAAAACAAAAGAAAAGATTATGTCAAATTCCATCAGTAAGGTACCGGTTGCAATCAATGAGCCGATTAATTCATATGCCCCAGGCACTCAACAAAGGGAAGATTTACTTGCTCAGTATAATAAAATGTACAACCAAGCACCAATAGATGTGCCAATGTACATAGGTTCAAATCGAATCACGACCAACGACAAAAAACGCATGTCGCCGCCTCACGATCATAAAAAAACCTTGGGCCATTTCAATTCAGGATCAGCCGAGCACGTTCATCAAGCGATTGATGCAGCATTGGCTGCTAAAGAACAATGGTCGAATTTGCCATGGGAACATCGTGCTGCCATTTTTCTTCGTGCGGCCGATTTATTAGCTGGTCCTTATAGATACAAAATGAATGCAGCTACCATGCTTGCCCAGTCAAAGAATGTTTTTCAGGCTGAAATTGATGCTGTTTGTGAACTTATTGACTTTTTAAGGTTTAATGTACAATACATGACCGAAATATATTCTGAACAACCAGGCTCACAGTCGGGTATCTGGAATAGATTAGAATACAGACCTTTAGAAGGATTTGTATTTGCTATTACTCCATTTAACTTTACTGCCATTGCGGCAAATCTTTGTGCAGCACCAGCAATGATGGGAAATACTATTGTTTGGAAGCCAGCCGAAACACAAATGTATTCCGCACAGGTGATTATGGAAGTATTCCAAGAAGCCGGTTTACCAGACGGAGTAATAAATATGATTACTGTTGACGGTCCGATTGCTGGAGATATTGTTTTCAAACACAAAGACCTTGCCGGCTTACATTTTACTGGTTCCACAGGCGTTTTCCGCCATTTATGGAAAGAAATTGGAAACAATATTGAAAAATATCGTTCTTATCCTCGAATAGTTGGAGAGACTGGTGGAAAAGACTTTATCATGGTTCATCCTTCTTCTCATCCTGCGGAAGTCGCAACAGCTATCTCAAGAGGATCGTTTGAATTCCAGGGTCAAAAATGTTCAGCGGCATCTCGAGCTTATGTTCCTAAGTCACTTTGGGAGGAAACAAAGAAAATCTTGATTGAGCAAGTAAATTCCTTCAAGGTTGGTTCTACAGGTGACCCTAGTAATTTTGTCAATGCCGTAATCGATGAGCGTTCTTTCGATAAAATAGCAGGTTACATAGACTATATTAAAGAACAAAAAGATGCTGAAATAATTGCTGGTGGTACTTACGATAAATCTATTGGATATTTCATTCAACCGACTGTTGTAGTTACTAGTAACCCAAAATTCAGAACAATGTGCGAAGAAATATTTGGTCCGGTAATCACCATTTATGTCTACGAAGATGCTGATTTCGAGGCTACACTTGACTTAGTAGATCAAACATCGGAATATGCACTAACTGGCTCTATTTTATCCAAAGACCGTTACGCAATCAATCTAGCTATGAAAAAACTAGAAAATGCCGCAGGAAACTTTTACATCAACGATAAACCAACTGGAGCTGTAGTAGGTCAACAACCATTTGGAGGCGCAAGAGGCTCTGGAACCAATGATAAAGCAGGAGCAGCAATGAATTTATTGCGTTGGACATCGGCACGAACAATTAAGGAAACCTTTGTCACACCGAGAGATTATAAGTATCCATTTTTAGGGTAAAATTTGAAATTTAAATTTGTTTAGGGCAGGAATTTTATTTCTGCCCTTTCTTTTTGTGAAAAAATCTAATTAGCTGATAATGAACAACAATAGTCGTTGATTAACGGTTAATCCACGACTAATCGTGTTTACAAACAGTCAAAAATTGGATATTGGTCAATCCCATTCTCATTTTTTCCATATCAATAAAGTTTACGTATCACTATTTCATGACTAGACAAAATATCAAAAAAAAACCCGTCGCCAATTTCTTGGGACGGGTTTAATTTTTGTTTTTTTTAAACTATGCTTGTTCTTCTAGTTGAGCTAATTCAGCCTTACCAGCAATCACCATGTTTTGAAGATGACGAGCTCCAGTTCCTGCAGGAATTAAATGACCTACAATAACGTTCTCTTTCAAGCCCATTAAATGATCTTCTTTTCCTGAAATTGCAGCTTCGTTCAATACTTTCGTTGTCTCCTGGAAAGAAGCCGCAGAAATAAACGATTGCGTTTGAAGAGATGCTCTCGTAATACCTTGCAACAACGGTTTTGAAGTTGCAGGGACAGCGTCACGCGCCTCGATCAATTTGCTATCTGTACGTTTCAATTGAGAATTTTCATCTCTCAATTTACGTGATGAGATAATTTGACCATTACGAACATTCGTTGCATCACCTTTATCAATAATCACTTTCATTCCGTAAATTGCATCATTCTCTTCCATGATATCTGCTTTGTGAACAGATTGTCCTTCTAAGAAACGAGTATCACCAGCATCCAAAATTTCCGCTTTCAACATCATTTGACGTACGATAACTTCAAAATGTTTGTCGTTGATTTTTACCCCTTGCAAACGGTATACCTCTTGAATTTCATTTACTAAATATTCTTGAACCGCTGTTGGACCTTGAATATTCAATATATCATTTGGTGTTACAGCTCCATCAGACAATGGTGCACCCGCTCGAACGAAATCATTTTCTTGAACCAAGATGTGTTTCGATAAAGAAACCAAGTACTTACGAACCTCTCCTGATTTAGAAGTGATGATAATCTCACGGTTACCACGTTTGATTTTACCATATTCTGCAATACCATCAATTTCAGAAACAACTGCAGGATTGGATGGATTACGAGCTTCGAACAATTCCGTTACACGCGGTAAACCTCCAGTAATATCTCCTGTTTTACCAGCAACACGTGGAATTTTAACCAAAATCTCACCCGCTTCAATCAAATCACCTTCTTTAACAGAGATGTGAGCATCTACTGGTAAATTGAATTCTCTTAAGACTTCCTTCGTTTTCTTATCAACGATATGAATTGCAGGGTTTTTCTTTTTATCTCTAGTTTCCGTAATTACTTTTTCAGTAAATCCAGTTTGCTCATCCACTTCTTCACGGAAAGTAACCCCTTCGATAATACTATCAAAAGTAACTTTACCCGCAACGTCTGAAACGATTACAGCATTATATGGATCCCACTTACAGATTACGTCTCCTTTTTTAATTTTCTTAACGTCGCCAATGATCATTTCTGAACCATAAGGAATATTCGCTGTTTGAACGATAACTCCTGTCTTTTCATCCACAACCTTAATTTCAGCAGAACGACCAATTACAACCGTTTTAATAGAACCGTCTGCATTCGTGCGTTCGATAGTTCTCAATTCTTCAATCTCAAACTTACCACTTGCTTTGGCTTTCAAATCGGAAATATCCGTTGAATTCGAAGCAGTACCCCCAACGTGGAATGTACGTAAAGTCAACTGTGTTCCTGGTTCACCAATAGATTGTGCAGCGATTACACCCGCTGTATCACCCAATTGAGCCATTCTGTGATTTGCCAAGTTTCGACCGTAACATTTAGAACAAACACCACGACGCATTTCACAAGTTAATACTGAACGTATTTCAACCTCTTCGATATCTGCTTTTTCAATTGCCGCAGCAACTTCCTCAGTAATCACTTCACCAGCTTCAACCAATAAAGCTTCTGTTTCTGGGTGGAAAATATCATGAACTGATGTTCTTCCCAAAATACGATCAACCAATGGTTCAACTACGTCATCATTTTTCTTCAATGCTGTTGCAACTAATCCTCTTAAGGTACCACAGTCATTCATATTGATAACAACATCTTGAGCAACATCCACCAAACGACGAGTTAAGTAACCCGCATCGGCTGTTTTCAAGGCTGTATCCGCCAATCCTTTACGTGCACCGTGAGTAGAGATAAAGTACTCCAAAATCGATAGACCTTCCTTAAAGTTCGATAGAATTGGATTCTCAATAATCTCTTGCGCAGAAGCACCTGATTTTTGTGGTTTGGCCATCAATCCACGCATACCTGACAACTGACGAATTTGCTCTTTCGAACCACGGGCTCCAGAATCGAACATCATATAGATCGAGTTGAAACCTTGACGATCCGTTTGCAATTGATTCATCAATGTTGCAGTCAAACGGGAGTTAGTATGCGTCCAAATATCAATGTTTTGGTTGTAACGTTCGTTATTTGTGATAAGACCCATATTATAATTGGCCATAACCTCTTTAACGTCTGTTTCAGCTTTTGCAACTAATTCAATTTTCTCCTTAGGAATGATGATGTCATCTAAATTAAAGGACAAACCACCTCTAAAGGCCATTTCATATCCTAATTCTTTAATATCATCTAAGAATTTTGCCGTTGCAGAAGTACCACAAATTTTTAATACTTTTCCAATGATATCACGTAAGGCTTTTTTCGTCAATACTTCATTAATATATCCTACTGCTCTTGGCACGTGCTCATTAAATAAAACACGACCACAAGTAGTCTCTATCATTTGTATTGAAGATTCACCTTGCTCGTTTAAATCAAATGTTTTCACTTTGATATGAGCATGCAAATCTAACTTACGTTCGTTATACGCAATGATCACTTCCTCTGGAGAATAGAAAATTCCATCCTCTCCTTTAACGATATCATTTCCTAACGTTCTTTTTCCTTTGGTGATGTAGTACAAACCAAGAACCATATCTTGGGAAGGTACTGCAATTGGAGCTCCATTCGCAGGATTCAAAATATTATGTGAAGCCAACATTAACAATTGAGCTTCCAAAATTGCCGCGTTACCCAACGGTAAATGCACGGCCATTTGATCACCATCAAAATCGGCATTGAAGGCTGTTGTTACCAACGGGTGCAAACGAATTGCTTTTCCTTCAATTAACTTTGGTTGGAACGCTTGGATACCCAAACGGTGAAGAGTTGGGGCACGGTTCAAAAGAACTGGGTGACCTTTCAATACATTCTCCAAAATATCCCAAACTACTGGTTCTTTGCGATCAACAATTTTCTTTGCAGATTTTACTGTTTTCACAATTCCACGCTCAATCATCTTACGAATAATGAACGGTTTGTATAATTCGGCCGCCATGTCTTTAGGCAAACCACATTCGTGTAATTTCAAATCTGGTCCTACAACAATTACTGAACGTGCTGAATAATCCACACGTTTACCCAATAAATTTTGACGGAATCGACCTTACTTACCTTTCAATGAATCTGAAAGGGATTTCAATGGACGGTTTGATTCTGTTTTTACTGCAGATGCTTTACGAGAGTTGTCAAACAATGAATCAACAGATTCTTGCAACATACGTTTCTCATTTCTCAAAATAACTTCTGGCGCTTTGATCTCGATCAAACGTTTCAAACGATTGTTACGAATAATCACACGACGATACAAGTCATTCAAATCCGATGTTGCGAAACGACCTCCATCAAGTGGAACTAACGGACGCAATTCAGGTGGAATAACTGGAACTACCTTCACGATCATCCATTCCGGTCTATTTTCGATGCGTCCTAAAGATTCGCGCATAGCCTCAACTACTTGCAAACGTTTCAATGCTTCATTTTTACGTTGCACTGAAGTTTCAGTATTTGCTTGGTGACGTAAATCGTAAGACACTTGATCCAAGTCCATTGTACTTAACAAATCGTACAATGCCTCAGCACCCATTTTCGAAATGAATTTGTTCGGATCTGTATCCTCAAGGTATTGATTTTCCTTAGGAAGAGTATCTAGGATATCTAAATATTCTTCTTCAGTAATAAAATCTTTAAGCTGTGGTCTAGTTGTACTTCCTTTTGGTCTACCACCTTTATTTCCAGATTGTCCTTTTTCAAATGGCATTGTTTTTTATTGATAATAACTATTGACTTATTTCTTCTTTTTTGTTCTA
>JAHKAT010000011.1 GCA_018825925.1 Bacteroidota bacterium
GTTTTCCAACTCGTCTAAAATATGTTGACGTTCTTGTAAGTCATTCCATTTACTTCTGAAATCATTCATTGAAGGAAACATAGTTGTAATCTGCTCCTTTGCATATTGCGTAAATTGAACTGTTCTTAGTTTACCGTTTGCATCTAAAATCTGAACACTTTCAGCAACTATTGAAACAGTTCCTTCGCTGATATAATATTTTCGTCTTGGTTCTCCACCGCCACCGCCTGTTGGTGGTTCGTCAGTATCGTCATCATCTTCCCAATCGTCAGGCTCGTCTGTTGGTGGGTCTGGTGTCCATTCATCACCATCAATAATATTTCCGTCTCCGTCAATTTCATCTTCGGTAATTAATGGTGGTTCTCCGTCAAAATCAGGGTCGGCAAAATTTCGTGTTGCACTTCCTGTATAATCTAAAATTGTGAAGAACAATTTTTCTTTGTCTTCTCTTACTCTCGTGCCTCGTCCAACAATTTGTTTGAATTCGGTCATTGAGTTGATTGTTCTAAAAATTATAATGTTTTTGCAAGTCGGCACATCAACGCCAGTGCTTAATAATTTTGAAGTTGTTACAATTACTGGAATTGGTTCGTCAATGTCCATAAACCTGCCTAAATGCCCTTTTCCAATATCGCCTTCTTCTGAAACAATGCGAACAACATAATCAGGATATTGCTGAACTAAGTCTGTATTTAGGTTGCTAATTTCTCTACGGAATTGGTCAGCGTGTTCTTGGTTTACGCAAAACACTATGGTTTTATCAAACCTTCCGTATTTCACCATAAAGTTGTAAAGATGCTTTACAACTGCTTTTGTTCTTGGCAAATAGGAAAGTGTATTTTCAAAATCGGGAGTTGTATAAATTCCGTCAGGAATTAATTCTCCGTTGTCGTCCAGTTGTCCATCTTCGGGTCTAAAACCTGTAGCATCCGTTTCAGTAACTACACGATGAACCAAATAAGGAGCTAAAAATCCGTCCTCAATTCCTTGTTTTAAACTGTAGATGTAAAGCGGATTTCCGAAATATGCGTAAGTATCTTTGTTGTCGTCTCTTAATGGCGTAGCCGTTAAGCCAATTTGAACCGATGTATTGAAATAATCTAAAACTGCTCTCCAATTGCTGTCGTCAGTTGCACTTCCTCTGTGGCACTCATCAATTAAAATCAAATCAAAAAAGTCTCTAGGTAATTTTCTGAATGCACCAGTTCTGTTGCTGTCCTCTGCTAAAGATTGGTAAGTAGAAAAATATACTTCTCTACTACTTGGCAAACCTTCTTCGGGAACTAAACATCTTGCATCACCAAAAACTGCAAAGTCTTTGGCGTGTGGGTCGGAAACTAAAATACTTCTGTCTGCAAGAAATAATATTTTAGGTCTGCGATGTTCGCCTTTGGTGTTCCAACGGTTGTTCCAAAGTTTATAAATGATTTGAAAAGCAATTGTTGTTTTTCCTGTTCCAGTAGCAAGAGTTAATAATGCTCTTTTCTTTCCTTCTAAAACTGCTTTAACTGCTCGGTTAATTGCAATTGTTTGATAATACCTTTCTGGCTTGTTTGGTATTGGTAAAAATGGTTTTAAAAATGTTTCTAAAATTTCCGTTTTAATTGGTTCAGCTTGGTTCAATCTGTTCCAAAGCTCAGTCGGTGTTGGATATTTTGAAATTTTGGTTTCAAGTCCAGTGATAAAGTCAAACTCTAATATTTCAGTTCCATTTGTCGAGTAGGCAAATTTTAGTCCGAGTATTTGTGCATAGTCTTTAGCTTGTTGGATGCCGTCAGCAGCCAACTTGTATTTTTTCTTTGCTTCTACAATTGCAATCGGAAAGTTTTGTGAATAGCGAAGCAAGTAGTCAAAACGTTTCGCTTTTTTTCTTCTTGCTTTTCTTCCTATCACAATAATTTTACCGTCAGTAAAAGTCCGTTGTTCAAGTATTAACTCGTCTGTCCATTGGCTTACATACAGTTTGGGCAATACTTCCTTTCGGCAAGTATCTGCTTCGCTGTCGTGGTCGTCAATATGTATAGTTTTATCACTCATTTACTTGTCATAAAATAGTTTGTCAAAATACGGCTTTTTATCGGTGCGTTGGCAAAAAATGGCTCTTTTGGTTTTGCGAAGGGTCGGCTTTTGTGTCGGGCAAAACCAAATGTGCCATTTGTGTGGCTGGCTAAAATTGTTTTTAAAAAATGTGCGGTGGGGAAAAAAATAAAACACGAAGCGTTGGGCTGTCGTGTCGGAAAAAAGTCCACTGTTAAGTTTATATGTCGTCCTATTGTTTCGATAATTTTCTGTCAGTTTAATGGTTGTTGTGTCGTCTGTTACGCTTGCCTATAACGGACGGCGCTAAAAAGCGTTGCCGTCCCGCAGGGCGGCTATGATTTTTTAGCGCGTGTTAGCAGTATTATTCGTCCATATAATAAATTCATTCATAACGGATATCCATTTTCCATTTTCATAATCAGGTTGTCCA
>JAHKAT010000185.1 GCA_018825925.1 Bacteroidota bacterium
GGATTACCGAAATAGTGGAAAACACTTAACTTCTACGTTTCATCGTTTTATAATTTGTAACTTTTAAATATAATTATTTGTGTCAACAAATGGTGTGTTTTCTAGTTTAACAATCTACCAATGTGGCACTTGTAAGATTTCTTGTATCCACGAACTGATTTATCAAAATTTTGGATTAAAAAAAAAGGCACCTCAATGAGTGCCTAGAATTTTTTGATAGAATTTTAGCTTTTTTACACCGTATTTAACGCGGTATTTCTGTAAAATATTTTTAGAAATTTAAAAATAACCATCAAGAAATCAATTTCTTACAAATATTTTTTATCAATAAATTTTGAGTTTAAAAGTCGTGCCACTGCCATATAATTAGGAGTAAAGCGAATTTTATCGCCAATTTTATATTTCGGTGTTCCATCTGAATTTTCATTGCTTCCAATGTCTATTACTAGCATATCTGAAGTAATACCCACGAACTCCAAACCAGAATCAACAAATTCAATGTCTTTTTGGTCTACGTCCAACAATCCGAAATCGAGAATTGCCTTGATGGAAGTTCCAGTAACATCGTGACCATCAAAATCTGCAGAATGCCCAATACTGGCATCACTTATAACCCCTTCGGGCACTAACATTTTTTCTTCAATCTCAATAATGTTGGCTGTAAATTCGAAGTTATCGATGGACAGATCCTTGAACTGTTTCTGATACAGCGGACTGATTCCAAAAAACACAGCCTCGCCAATTCGAAAGTGATTGACGTCTTTAGGCACCGATTTTTTTTCAATCAATGGCAAGGTTATAGAAGTTCCTCCTGAAACATATTTCAAGGTTTTATTGAATTTTGCGGAAATGAGTTCTTTATAAAGTGATAATTGAAGTAATTTATCATAGGTAGGTTCCACACCGTACATACATCCAAGGTTGGATCCTATTCCAATAATCTCAATATTAGACAATTGAAACACTTTTTCATAAAAACTAACCAATTCACTTCTATTGATTCCTTCTCTCAATTCACCCAGCTCCACCATGATAATAATCTGATGGATTTTATCTGCTTTTTTAGCCGCTTCATTTAAAGCAATAATGGTTGTAAATGAACTATTTAAAGAAATATCTGCATATTTAATGACCTCATCGGCATATACTTTTGCTGGAGGTTTGATATAAATAGTTCGCATATCAGGGTTGACTTCCCTCAAATTTTTCAAGCTCGTTAAGCGAGAATCGCCAACAGAATCAATGTTTTCAATCACCTCAGGCGTTAACACATTTTTAAGAAATTCCTTATCACCTGAAAAAACCTTGGTGACCAAACTCCAGTGTATATTGTGTTCCTTGAAAAAAGCACTTAAATACTTTATATTGTTCTTTATTTTTTCCGTTTGTATGATTAATTCGGCCATAATTATTGAGTGATAATCCGCGGTATATCCTGCGGTAAACGGGTTAACAGTTCGTAATTTATTAATTGACTGAAATCACTGAATGAAGATACGGAAATTTCGTTTTCTTCTTGCCTTCCAATCAAAACAACCTCTTCTCCTTTTTCAATTCCTTCGATATTGGTAATATCAACAGCCATCATGCTCATGTTTATATTTCCAATTACATTCAAGCGTTTACCTTTGATCAATACTTTTCCCATATTGCTTAACGAGCGACTATATCCGAAAGAATAACCAACTGGAATCATTGCAATACGAGTAAGTTTATTCGTGAAATAGGAAGTTCCATATCCCACATACTCTCCTGCTTTCACTGTTTTGATGTCCATAACCCTTGTTTTCCAAGTAATCAATCGCTGCAATGTATTGGTATTTAAATCACTTTTAGCCAAATAATGTACTAAGGTTTCTTGAGTAGGGAAAAAACCGTACTGTAAAATCCCTATTCGGGTTAAGTCCATTTGCATTTCGGGGTAACGGATGGTTGCAGCAGAGCTTGCTACGTGATAATTTGGTTTCATCCAATTCAAGTTCTGAATTGTTTTTTGAGCCACTTTGAAAGATTCAAATTGGCTGGTTACCCGGTCATGGTTAATAATGTCTTCAGCCCCTGCCATGTGGGTACAAATTCCTTCAACACTTAAACAATCTAAATTCTCATTCACTAACTTTAATAAGTCATCGAGGAGTTTCAAATCAAAACCCGTTCTGTTCATTCCGGTTTCCAATTCAATATGAATGTTTGCCTTAAGTTGAAGCTTTTTTGCGATTTGGATAGTCGCTTCCAATCGATCAAGTTCGAAGACATAAAAGTGAACGCTATTTTCAATCGCCCAAGTCAATTCCTCATTCTCAATGTACCCCATGATTAGTAGGGTGTGCGTTTTATCCGATAAAGATTGATGCACCCTTAGGGCTTCATCAGCACTAAACACACTGTAGTGTCGAACACCATGTTTATGTGCCAGGGGGCAATAATTTTCTATACCATGGCCGTAAGCATTTCCTTTCACAACAGCGGAGAAGGTAACATCTTTGCCCAATAGGTTTTTAATAAATTGAACGTTGTTTTTTACAGCGCTTTCTGATAATTCTATAAAGGAAGTGTGAAACAAATTAATTTAAATTTTTAATGATTTGGTGAAACATATTTACACCTGTTGGCAGTATTTCATCTGGAAAGTCGTAATCTGGATTATGCAATGCAGGAGTTTCTTTTCCAGCTCCTAAACCAAACATGGCGCCTTTAA
>JAHKAT010000186.1 GCA_018825925.1 Bacteroidota bacterium
CTTAATCGGAACGCTATGTTGTAACAGTGGCTAGGGGATAGCGAGTAATCAGCTTTGTGAAATTTGCTAGGGTTCATAGGTTTCTTTTCATCCTCTGTTCGAACATTTCACATGGAAAAAAATCAGTTATGTAAATCTGTTTACTTGTATCATGGATAAAATAAATGATTTTCACTGTAGTCACTTTTGTTCGTTCATACAGTATATACCTGTATTTTTCTGTTTTGAATTCTAAATTTGGTTCTATTTGACCTATAAGAGGGAAATTCCTTAAAATTTGGGGATGTTCTACAAGTTCAAGTGCTATTTCATTAGCCCGCGTTGTAAAGAATGGTTATCGAATATATAATCCAATACTTCGAAATAGGCTTGCTCAGCCCTTGAAGTAATAATTATTTGGTAGTCTTGTTCTTTAGCCATTGTTTAACTTCACTGCTAAACTCGTCATAAGTGCGAATGTTCCCTTTAGCTATATCCTCTGCTGATGCGTCAGCTCTGGAACTGAGTTCAATCTCTGTCATAGCTGCTTCCAACTTCAAAATTGAATTCTCTTGTTTGAGCTTCATAAAACGCTCAATGAGATTAAGTTTCTTTGCTTCTAAATTCATTATCATGTTCTCAATGCATATAAAGATAGTGAAAACGAAATAAACTTGAATGGATGTTTCGTTTGATTTTTTTTAATCCTTGATTGTTTGGTAGTAGTCTATTTTAAAATACAATCGCCCAAGAACATTGATTTCTCTTGGTGGTGTAGTCACGTCATGGATTACAATGCGATTCGACTGCATATCTCACTCAATGGATCTACCCCTGACGAAGCTTATAGCTCAGGTTTAGTATTGCCCAAAAATCTCTATCAACCCCAGTTTAAGAAAGCAAGAACGATAAGAATCACCGAAAACAAGAAAAATACATGCGGAAGCTGTACATAATAGGCAAACTCTATTCCACCAACATCATCCTTTGTATCACTGACCAATTTGTTTTAAGGATTCGTTCCTTATTACAGCACTAACTCCTTTCAAACACTATGTTCCTTAATCGGAACGCTATGTTGTAATGGTGTCTAGGGGATGGCGGGGCGGGATATTTGGGAAACTTATTAATTTTTATAAGTGGTTGATATATAGCTGAATAAGGTTTTTTTCAATTATTGATAAGTTTTTGCTTTTCTTGCTTCACATTTCGGTTAGTTCTATTAAATCTAAATCATAATATCCCAAATAATTTTTACCTTGATTTTTTGTTCTAAACTTTTTTTGTCGCTTATATCCCCGAAGATTATTTGAAAAAACACCAATTGTAAGGAATTTTTCAACACCAATTGCGGTGTAATGAAATTCAATTTTTTGCCATTGATAATCGTTTGAAAAAAAATCATTGTCCATTGCAAGAATTGCATCTTTATTTTCTACCATCCAATATTTCTTTTTCTTGACTGCACCAAATGATGACAAGCTGTCTTCCGTAAATGCCACCGCAAACCTATCAGTAAAGTATTGCGAATTTTCAGCTGTTCTCACATAAAAAGACAACTTGTACCTTTTATCTTTTTTTAGGGTATTATTAAATTTTGTTTGAATATGCTCTTGCGCTGAATAATACTTTCCATTTCTTATGACCAGTGTAATAAAACAGTTCCCATCTTTCGGGTATAAAGAGTCAAATGTAATTCCATTTGACATCGAATCGCAATTCACGCACCAGTAATCAGGACTTTCTCTTACCCATGGACAATACCAAGAGTCACATAAATTTATTTCGCCCATAAATATTGGACAGCCACTATTAATTTCAAATGATGAATTACTTATATATTCATAAGTTACCGTATCATCGAATATTTTCTGAGCCAAAGAAGTTGGAAAATTTAGAAAAGATATATTTAAGAACAACAAAATCCTCAAAATCATATTAATCCAGTTTTTGTACATCAGTAATTTTTTTTGCTTCTTTTCTTGATTTGGCCGCTGTGGGCTGAGGAGGCAACATGGATAAGTTACTATTTTTCATTCCTAAACGTGAGCTACCGTAGATCATTTGTTCGATTCATCAGCTTAAAAATAACAATTGGAAAGCATAAATTACTACTTCCAACAACAATCCTTTTTTGTGTTTCAAGGCAATCTGGTTTAGGGATGCTTTTCACATTCGGAATACTATGTTGTAATGGGTGGGTAGGTGGTGGTGGGGCCACTCGTTTTTATATCGGTATGAGATAAATTGTTCTTCCAGAAAAATTAACCTCCAGAATTTCTCCTGATGTTCTATTTTTCAAATCAATAATAATTCTTTTGTGATTCTTGATTTTAAACTCAATTTTTTCATCAAACAACGTTGAATACACCTCAATTTTTTCATCCAAATTAAAGTTCGTTATCTTAATGTCAAGCATGTTTTTTCTACTCCTAAACCTAGAAATCTCTAGATATTCCTGATATATTATAAATTCTGGAGTAATACCAGGAAGCTTTCGGAAAAAGTTAAATCCGATGAAATGGTAATTATCAAATCGATTAGAAGCTATGTGGGTAAACGACAAAAATTCACTTGTTGTGTTAAAATAATTCCAACATTCATCTTTATCTTTCGCACTTTGTCCCCAGACCAAATCAGTAAAGTACCATTGACCATTTATTTTTGTTTTAACCCACGAATGAGATTCTGAAAGATCATTTTTTGATATTATCCTTGAATTTCTCGCGCGGATGGTTCTTCCTGTTACAAGCCTCGACTCAAAACCTAATTGATTTGAAATTGAAATGAACATTTTGGATAAAGATTGGCAATTCGCCTTCCTCTCTTTTAAAACTTGATCGGAGTTTACCCAATAATTTTCGGAATATTTTATGTTCTGAATAGACCAATAATAAAGGATGGCTATGGACATAATACTTTTAGGTTTTGAAATCAATAATAAGTCATCTACCAACTGGTTTTCAGATTTATATTTTGTTTTTAATCCTAAACTCATCAATTCAATGGAATCTTTATTGAAAACAATATTTGGTTTTTCCTGAGCATAGGACTGAAACGTCAAAATAATAAAAAAGATTAGTTGGTTTATTTTCATGTTAATCACATTCACATTCTTCAGTTTTTGTTTCGCGAGGATGAGGCTGTTTATTTGGATCGTCGGAAATATTTTCAGTATTATCTGTTCTAGTTTTTGGAATTATTTTATTGTCTTTGTATTTAGTCTCTATAATTCTTTCGGTTTTCTTTTTTGTTTAGTTATTAATTCAAAATTGTCAGTGGAAGTCACCGTAATTTTAAGATTTTGCCCCTTTGACCTTGTGTCTACTTTAGACTTTTTGGACTCATGATTGCAGCCTACAAATAGAAAGATGAACAATGCGAGAATTAATACTATATTATTTTTGTTTTTCACTTGTATGTATTTCGTTTATTGATAATTAACATGTTCATAAAACCTACACAAAGTATCCTTTATTTTCGCACGCGTATCTTCCTAAAGCTGTATTTCAATGATTCCTTTTCGTGTAGCCTTCACTGGGCCAATAAAAACAACTTTGCACAAGCTCTTGCATCTGAGAGAGCATCGTGATGTTTTAGTTCGATTCCGTGCAAATCACAACAATTGCTCAGTTTTGCAGGTTTATACCCTTTGGATTTGTAAATCTTCATGGTACATTCCCATTTACTCGCAATATTTAAATCGTTGAAGATGAGGTTGTTTTCAAGTAGACTTTTGGACAATACATTCCGATCAAAACTTTCATTGTGTGCCACCACCATTTTACCAAAAAGACGGCGGTGTATTTCTGGATATATTTGCTGAAAATTGGGTGAATTGGCAGTATGTCGCTCGGATATTCCGTGCACCTGTACGTTGTGCCAATTGTATTGATTGTTGGGTGGGCGAATCAAGGCATGAAATTCTTCAATGATCTCCCCATTTTCCACGGTTACGATACCGACGGAACAGATGTGGTGAGCAATGGCTGTTTCAAAATCGATGGCTACGAAGGAGTTGGGTGTCATGGAATTATTACGGGCTTGTAAGGTTAATTTTGTTCAAACGCAAAAATAACAATATACGACTAGTGAAAAGGAGTCTTCTACTTTTAATCATTTCATCCATTCTTGCTGGACTATTGCTACACTAGGATGCACTTTTTTTGATAAGAGAATTTCGAACTCTGCATCTTGTACAATTTCTTTTTGATTTTTCAATTCGCGCCAAAGATTTTGGAAGGCTGGAATACCGCCTTGATCGTAGATATTTCCAGCAGCCATGTGCCAACGGCATTGATACCATCCGTAATTTTTGGGGTATTGTTGACCGATCAAATCGTAATTGACTTCTAAGTCATTCAAAGATTGAAACTTTAAATCGCTTCTATTTGTTGACGAAACGACCATTTCTGGAAAAACGGTTAAGGCAGGTAATAAACCTGGTTCCATTTCGGCAACATAGGTGTGAAGTAAGATATTGGCAAATAACTCACCCATCCATTTTCTTTGCATTGTTAGTCCACCTTGTCCGTGGAATGCATGTCCCAATTCGTGAATAGCCAAAAGATCAAAAAAATCGCGCATAGACAGTACTCCATTTTTGTTGGAATAGGTTTTTAAAATTTTGGCTGAAAGTTCGGCTGGTAATTGATCCAAAGGGGGGATAAAGCTTTTCCAAAAATCATTGTCCTCCGAAGCCACAATAAGTGTCTGGTGATCATTGTAATGAGGCATGCCATACACTGGAAAATCAGTGTATTTACTCCAGTCGGCAGGCGATAACACCAATAAAGTAACCTTGGGTTCGAAATTTATTCGTGAATTGTAAAACGATAAAACACTATCACAACGGGTAGCCATTTTTTCCGCTTGGTCTTTTGCGCCAACGCTGTAGTATGTTTTGGTTTTAAAGGTCGAAAGATGATTGAGGTTTTCGAGTAGCTGCGTTCGCCCATCGTTACCGATTAATAGGAGCATAACGAATAGGCTCATAAAAATTTGCTTTGATTGATTTTTTCTTCTTTTCATGAGTGGTGGCTTTTGGGGTGATTCTTTTATAAATGTATCAAAACAGAGCGAATAATCACAATTTTAATTGAAATTCATTGGTATTTTATGTGTTGATAGTTAGGGTTTTATGACTCTTGTTGAGATTACATGAATTCATGTCTCAATTCATTTTCTGGAACCTTTTTATGCATTTTTGTTGGATTCTTCCTTTGCCACAAACGAAATCTAAATAACACCGATTAATAACATACCATCAAGTTAAATGATACCTTTAAACCATGGTTGAAGGACAGGGGTTTTACGTTGGGTATGAATAGTAAGGGTAGTAAGGTTAAGACCTTAATTCGCAAATATAAGATCGTGTTGTCGGTTTTGCTTTTATTGGGAATAGCAAGAGTGATGCTGCCTTATTTTGTAAAGCAATACGTCAACAGTGTTTTGTCTGATATTCCTGGATATAAAGGCTATGTGGAGGATATCGATATAAGTTTGATTCGCGGGGCTTATGTTATAGAAGGAATGTATTTGAATATTGTGGAAGCACAAAGTGAAATTCCATTCTTAGATTTTCCTCATTCGGATATTTCCATTGATTGGCAATCACTTTTTACGGGCAAAATTGTCAGTGAAATTATCCTGAAAGACCCCATTATGAACTTCGTTATTGAAGACCAAGATACAAGTAATGGAGCAACACAAGAGGACTGGACCAAGGCGTTAACTGATTTGGTGCCTTTTGATATCAATCATTTGGAAATACACAATGGAACTCTGGCATTAAAGGGTCTGAGAACATCTCCAAGAATTGATTTAAAAATGGAAGAACTGGAATTTCAGGTCAACAACTTGCGGAATATAATTTCTGAAAAAAGCAGTTTGCCCTCTCAACTTAAACTTTCTGCAAAAACATTCGGAAATGGTGTTTTCAATATGGAAGGTCGTTTAAATTTCTTGAAAGAAATACCAGATTTAGATTTCACCATGAGCTTAGAGGGTTCCAATATTGTGGCTTTAAATAATTTAACGAATCACTATACCAAGATCGATTTTGAGCAAGGTGTTTTTAGCTTTTACAGCGAGGTAGCTATAGCCAATGGTTATTTAAAGGGATATGTTAAACCTTTTTTGAAGGACGCTAAATTGATTGGGAAACACGAGAATTTTCGCTCAAAAGTAAGGGAAAGCCTTTTTGGGGTGGTCAAATTTATTTTAAAAAACCAACGAACAAATTCGATTGCTATGAAAATTCCGATAGAAGGGGATTTGAAACATGTAGATGCCAATAGCTGGGACACTTTTTTGAGCATAGTGAAAAATGCTTGGTTTAGCGCTTTAGATACAGGCACAGATGGTGATATAGAATTTGAGGACGCTGTAAAACCAAAATAAGACATTCTCCAGAGTTTATTTAAGCATCTTTCTTTCAGCGCAACAAAACGGTTGTGCATGATTGTTTAGCGTTTTTTAGAAACGAGTAGGGCTTATGAAATAAAAAATACTGCTGGAATTTTAGAACCACATTTATCAATATTTC
>JAHKAT010000187.1 GCA_018825925.1 Bacteroidota bacterium
TGAATTCATACAAGAGCCGACAGTGCAATTCTGCAAAAAACTTACCGCTCTTTTACCCGACTCCTTAAATTGTGTTTACCCTGTCAACTCTGGAACGGAGGCCAATGAAGCTGCGCTAAAGCTGGTCAAACGTGTTACGGGTAGACAAGAAATAGTTTCTTTTCGTGGATCTTATCATGGAAGTACACATGGTTCAATGAGTGTTTCTGGAAATGAGTTAAAAAAACAAGCTTTTCGACCCTTATTGCCTGACATTCGTTTTATTGAACACAACCAACTTTCTGATTTAAAAAACATCACAACAAAGACCGCAGGCGTAATCCTAGAAACCATTCAAGGAGATGCAGGTGTTCGCATTCCAGACATAAATTATCTTATCGCCTTGCGCAAACGATGCACGGAGGTTGGAGCATTATTAATTTTTGACGAAATTCAGTGTGGTATGGGGCGCACCGCGAAGCTTTTCGCATTTGAGCACTTCGGTGTCGCGCCAGATGTATTAACGCTCGGAAAGGCCCTTGGAGGAGGCTTGCCTATTGGAGCATTGGTTTCATCAAAAGAATATCTTTCTTGTTTTACTCATAACCCTATGTTGGGGCATATAACTACTTTTGGAGGAAACCCACTGATTTCAGCTGCAGCCAATGCGACATTAGAGGTTCTTACTTCTGAAGTTAAAATGGATGAAGTAGAAGCTAAAGGATTGATGCTAGAGAATGAACTCAAAAAAGAGCAAGCCGTAATCGCTATTCGTCGTAAAGGTTTGATGTTGGCCATTGATCTGAAAGACGCTGAAACTGTTGAAAAAATCGTGAAAAATTGTCTAGAAAATGGACTTTTGAGTTTTTGGTTTTTATCTCATCCGTATAGCTTTAGATTAAGTCCACCATTAACAATTTCAAATGAAGAAATTCAAAGGGCTTTGAAGATAATTCACAATGCATTTATATCTATTCAGTAAGATAAGTCAATAAACAATCTTAATTTTAACATATTAATAATCAATACTTTTTATTATGAAAAAGAGAAATTCTATCCTACTATTAGGAGCATTAATTGCCTTGCAATCTTGCGCGCCAATCTACGAATGTGGAAACAAACCAGCAGAACCTTTGCGCGGTGGTAAGCGTCTGAAATCTACTGTTGCTCAAAGAGATTCACTATGCGTTGCATTAGATGATCAAAAGGCCGTTAATCAAGATTTGAAAGCGGAAAATGAGCGGGTAAATTCTGAAAACAGCAAGTTAATTACACTTGTTGATCAAGTTCGTGAAGAGAAAAAAGACTTACAATTTGCTTATGATGGTTTACTCAATCGCTCAGTTTCTACTGAACAAGAGTTATCTCGCGCATTGAAAAACAAAGAAACTGAATTAATGAGTCGCGAACGCGCGTTGCGAGAAATGAAAGCAGTTTTAGACCGTCAAGATTCAATTACTAATCGATTGAACCAAGTTTTAAAAACTGCTTTGCTTGGCTTTAATTCAGATGAATTATCAATCGATATTAAAAATGGAAAAGTATATGTTTCATTGTCGGATAAATTACTTTTTAAATCTGGTTCGGCAGAAATGGAATCCAAAGGTCAAGATGCAATCAAATTGTTAGCAGAGGTGCTTTTGAAAAACCAAGACATCGATGTGATGGTAGAAGGACACACCGATAATTTGCCAATTAAAACAGCAGTTTACAAAGACAACTGGGATTTAAGTGTTGCTCGCGCAGCTTCAGTGGTCCGTTTGTTAACTGATAACTACAAAGTTTCTCCGAAACAAGTTACCCCGGCAGGTCGTGGTGAATTTTTTCCTAAGGCCGACAATGCAACTGCAGAAGGACGTGCAAAAAACAGAAGAACAGAAATTATTCTATCGCCTAAATTAGACGAAGTAATGAAAATGTTGAAATAAAAAATTCAAATCTATTTTTAATAAGTCATCCAATCGGGTGACTTTTTTTTTGCGAAATAATGTTAAACAAAGTTTACATTATGTGAATTTTACTTTACATTTGTAATGTAAAATTAACACACTCGAAAAATGACAGAAATTAAATTATCTAACTATCGCCTTCCAACAAAATACAAAATCATTGGATATGTTATTTTTGGAATTACTACAGTAAGTTCACTCCTTGCTATTCTTGCTGATTATTGGGAAAAATTACCCGATTGGGCCTTTTTTTGCATATCTGTTGGTTTACTCATTTCTAGTTTTTCAAATGATAAAGTTGAAGATGAAATGATTCGGTCAATTCGATCTGACTCTTTTCAACTGGCATTCTATTATATTTTTATTGAAAGTGCTTTTAAAACAATTTGGTCGGAATTTGACTCCTTATTTTTTGTTTACTCAGGTCCATATTTAATACTTCAATTTTTGTTCTGGCAATTATTTTTCTTTGAGTTCACTAAAAAATATAAATTATGAAACAGACATTTTTATTTCCGCACAAATGGCAAAAGATTGGTTGGATGGTATTAATACCGACCTTGCTCGTCGGTTTACTTATTCTTCTAAATGACATTTGGAACCTGCCAAATATTGTTTCGGTCTTTGAACAATTTACCGACTTGTTCAATATTAAGGTTCCCCAATTTCAGTTTTCCAGTCCATTTTTCCTTTACAAGGAGAACAATCTATTGAATGAAATCATCATTTTTGGAATCATCGTTGGCAGTACATTGATCTCTTTTTCCAAAGAAAAAATTGAAGATGAAATGATTTCAAATTTGCGGCTATACTCTTTGATGTGGGCGGTGGTGGTTCACTTTAGCTTGGTATTGATAGCCAGTTTATTATTTTATGAATTCGACTATTTCAATGTGATGACCATACAAATGTTTTCCATTTTGTTTTTGTTCATTATCCACTTCAAATATCAAATTCACCAGTACAACAAATCCATCGTCGATGAAAAATAAGGTAAAATTAAATCGTGTGATGAGGGATTTATCTCAAATAGATTTGGCAGAAAAAATGGGTGTCAGTCGACAAACAGTGCATGCCATCGAGAGCGGGAAATACGTTCCTTCTACAGTGTTGGCTTTGAAGATTTGTTCGATTTTTGAAGCTGATATTACCTCCATTTTCGAATTAGAAGAAGAGGATTGGAAGTAACCTGGTTATCCGCAACTTTACACCTAATTTTTGGGGTAAAGTTGCGGATAATTAACGCAAAGAATCTAAAAAAGACTCAATCACAGCATAACATTTCGCTAATTCCTCCTCGGTAATACAATACGGCGGATTAAGAAATAGTACATTTCCCAGAGGGCGTAAAAGTATTCCATGATCCAAGAAATAGCGATAGGCTTGATCTCGAATCGTTGAAAAATATCCTGTCTGTTCTTTTTCATTGATTTCGACCGCCAAAATTGTTCCCAATTGTCGCACCGAAAAAACAGCTGAATGTTCGTGGATTTTACTTTTAAAACCTGAATGCCACTGTACTATTTGGGAAATTCTTTGCCAGGTCTCTTCTTTTTCAAAAATATCTAAACTCGCACAAGCTGCAGCACATGCTATGGCCGATCCAGTGAACGAATGACCGTGCAACAAGGCCTTCGATTTCTCATCATCTAAAAAAGCATTGAAAATTTCATCTGTCGCTACGGTCAAACCCAGCGGGAGCACTCCACCTGTAAGTCCCTTGCTTAAGCAAACAATATCTGGCATTTGAGTTAGGTAGTCCATCGTAAAAAGCTGCCCAGTTCTGCCCCAACCTGTCATTACTTCATCAAAAATAATCTTTACATTATTTCTTTTGGCAAGGGTCATTACCTCTTCCAAGAAATCCAAATCATACGTGCGCATTCCAGCCGAACCTTGAATCAATGGTTCGAGAATAATGGCAGCAAATTCTCCTGTTTCCATTAGTCGTTTTGCGTTCTGCAACACTTCCAATTGATTTAATTCTGTTGGGAAATCCAAAAAGTCTACGTCAAAAAACAAGTGCTCAAAAGGTCGATTAAAATAACCTCTCTGGCCAATTGACATGGCACCAAAGGTATCTCCATGGTACGCGCCATCCAACGCAATAATTCGCCTTTTCGGCTCCTCTCTATTGAACCAAAATTGAAAAACCATTTTTAAAGCAACCTCTACAGCTGTTGAGCCATCATCTGAAAAAAACACTTTCGTAAAAGAAGAATCAACTTTTGTCAGTATCCGGTCCGCCAGTTCCTTTGCCTTTGGATGTTCGACACCAGCCAACAATACATGATCTAGTTTCTGAAACTGTTCGTAAATGGCATCGCCAATATGTTTGTTTCCATGGCCATGCACATTCACCCACCACGACGAATTGGCATCGATATATTCCTTGCCTTCTTCATCGTACAAAACAGTATCCTTTGCTCTTACAATTTTCAAAGGTTCATCCGCCGTTTTCATCTGGGTAAAAGGAAACCAAATAGATTGATTTTTCATGCTGTCCATTTTTTAAACCACAACGTATTTTTTAATAGGTTTGCTTGTTCTGTAACGAAGTCTAGGTCTAGTTTTTCTGTTAAAGGAATTCGTATAATGATTGGAACTCCTGCCAATTCCGAAATCACTTTTTCAGTGGCTGTGTTTTGCTCACCAACAAATACAATTCCTTCAATTTTTATATTCCGAGCTTTTAAAACTTCTATCGATAATAGTGTGTGATTAATACTGCCCAAATAATGACGAGACACAAGAATCACTGGTACTTCTATTTGCTCGATCCAGTCTGCAATCAAAAGCGTATTGCTGAGAGGTACTAAAAGTCCACCTGCTCCTTCTATAATCAAATGTCTGTCTGAATTTGGTAATTTCAGCGCATCCACTTTTATTTCTACCTGATCTATTTCGGCCGCCGCATGGGGAGATAAAGGTTGAGAAAGACAAAATTGTTCCTCCAACATTTGCACATTACGTGTAAGTTTGGAAATCTTTATTCGGTCAGAATTTTCTAAATCTCCCGCTTGAACAGGTTTCCAATATACAGCCTCCAATGCTTCTGCAAAAATTGCAGAAACGACCGTTTTTCCTACATCGGTACCTATTCCTGTGATAAATAATTTTTGATTTTTCAATCTTATCTTAATTCTGCCCCCAATTTCTGTTCAAAAGAAGACCTTATTTTATCCATTACTGCATCAACTTGCTGATCTTGTAAGGTTTTCTCCGAATCTTGGAAGATAAACGATAAGGCGTATGATTTTTTTCCTTCTGGTAGGTTTTTTCCTTCATAAACATCAAACAAACCAACTTCTTTCAAAATTTTCTTGTCTGCATTTCTCGCCAATTCCTCTAATTCACCAAAAGTGACTTCTGTATTTAACAATAAAGAAAAATCCCTTCTCGTTGCAAATGTTTTAGGTAATTCTTGGTACTTAATTTTTGAAAACGACAGAGATTGAATAATCATGTCCCAATCCAAATCGGCAATAAATACATTTTGTTTCAATCCGAAATATTTGCGCACTGCTGATGAAGTCCAACCTATTTCACCTACTTTGTTTTGTAATACAAAAACCTGAAGACCATCTTCCAAAATAGATTTTTTTAATGGTTTAAATTTCACCATTGTATCCAAGCCTAGTCTTTTAAATACTGAAAGTGCGTAGGCTTTAATTGAATAAAAGTCCTGATTGCTGGTTTGCGAATTCCAATTTTCTGGACTATTCTTGCCTGTGGCTAAAAGAACCAATCTTTTGTTCTCTTCGTACTTCTCGAATTTTTGATAAATTTTTCCAAATTCGAACAATTTCAAATCTGGATTTTGGCGATTTTGATTAAATGCTGCTGAAGCCAAACATTGGAAAATCAATGATTGTCGCATTACATTTAACTCCAAACTAAGAGGATTTAAAATTTGCACATCTCTTTCTGGACTCAAAAAATCATTCCCGAATTTTTTCACGTACTCCGAAGTTGTCAATGAATTATTCATCATTTCAGAAAAACCCATTCCAACAAGCATTTCGCTCACCTTCGATTGAACTGCTTCCAAATTCGGCTTTGGGAAATTCGGCAAAGAACTATTTAATTTCGCTGGAATTTCTACTTTATTGAAACCGTATATTCTTAAAATCTCTTCAATTACATCAGCCTCTCTAGTTACATCTACTCTATATCCCGGAACTTTTAATTTCCAGTTTTCTGTCGATTTTGTGAGAATTTCAATTTCTAATGAGGTCAGAATTTTTTCGATTAACTCTTCAGATAATGCCGCGCCTATTAATTGATTGCATCTTTTAGTGGAAAAATCAACTTCGTGAAATTCACTTAAGTTTCCTTCAATAACTTTAGGTTCCATTGTAATGTCGCCACCGGCTACTTGCTGAATCAATAAGGCAGCTCTCTTCAAAGCAAAA